>USEG01000085.1 GCA_900553555.1 uncultured Clostridia bacterium | reverse complement strand
ATGAAAAAGCTCGAACAGGTTTATGAAGGCAAAGCCAAAAAGGTGTTCAAAACGGACGATGAGAACCTTTTCATCGTGGACTACAAGGACGACGCCACCGCCTTCAACGGGCTGAAAAAGGGCACCATCGCAGGCAAGGGCGTCATCAACAACCAGATGAGCAACCGCCTGATGGCTTATCTTGAAAAGCAGGGCATTCCCACCCACTTTGTCAAGGAGCTGTCCGAGCGGGAAACGCTGGTGAAGAAGGTCTCCATCGTGCCGCTGGAAGTGATCATCCGCAACATTGTGGTTGAAGATTCCTGCAAGATAATAGGCGAGGCCTCGGTGGGTGGTATCGTGGGTTATATCGGAGCCGAGCAGGGTTCCGACGATTCTCCTTATCCTTCTCTTACCGGCTCCGTCCTTATCGAAAACTGCAGTATCGCATGCCCCGTCGAAAGTAAAGATTCGTTGTATATAAAAGGCAATTATTCGCCAGTAGGCGGTATCGTAGGCTTTACCGTTCGCTGTGACAAAAGCGCGCAAATCAACATTAAAAACTGCACCGTGACTGCCGAACTTAAAGGTTATGGCTATATGGGCGGCGTTGTAGGACATATCCAGGCCGGCACCGTTAATATCGTAAACTGTGACGCAACCGGCGTTTCGTTTGTCAATGCAGGCAATTGCACGAACACGGACGAAGACAACAAATACTACAATAAAAATTATGTTATGGAAGCTTTGCTCGTCGGAGAAAGGACAGATGCTGCTGCTTTTACGGTCGATAAAGCAACAATGGACAAAATCGTAAATGCGGCGGCTCTCAAAGTGGAAACGCTTGCTCACTGCTCAAGTAACGCTACGACTTGTAAATTTGTGGATACGCTCGTCACGGGCAGCAAAATAACGGTAGGTCATGGTCTTTCTTATTATAAATATACAGTAGACGGTTATACCGCAGCTTTGACTGCTGACATATTAGACTGATTATATTAAAATTACCAAATCGATTATAAATTTAAAGGACAAAATAAAGGAGACAAAATGAAAAAAATGAAAAATAAGCTTAAAAAAGGTTTTACCATTGTAGAACTAGTCATTGTTATTGCCGTAATAGCAATACTTGCGGCAGTACTCATACCCACATTCTCGTCCATCACCAACAGCGCGCGTGAAAGCGCCGCTCTGCAGGAGGCCAAGTCGGGTTCCGAAACCATACTTGCGCTTACCACCGGTACTCTGCCCGAAAATTCGGCTTTTCTTGTTGCCGACGATGAAGAATCGGACACCAACGATTATACCTTCGTGTTTGCCGGTCAGAAAATCCAGAACGTCAACGCAGTCGAAGAATTCAGCGATGTCCTCAATATGTGCAAACGCAACGATGTAATGAAAAGTGGCGTCGCTAAAGAAGGTTATATCATATATGTTTCGATTGACGCCTTGAAGTTGGACGATAAAGGTCAGGTCACCGACACGGTTGCTGGTGGCGCCGATGGAGAAGCTGAACAAGCCACACTTGATACTCATGTTGCCAACAGAATTCTCGCTGCACTGAATATTCCTGCCGATGGCGCTACTTACACTTACAATCTTGCTCAAAACGGCAATTATGCAATGTGGACTTCCAAAGATATCGAATTCAACATTTATTGGACTTCGGACTTCAACCCCACGCTTATAGCTTTCATGGGCGGTAATGTAGCGGGCGAAAGCGCCGACGACGAAACCGAAGTGGAAACCGTCAATGTGACCGCCACCGGCGCTACCGTAGATAAGACCACCGTCGAAAAGGGTAAGCAAGCAGACTTGGTGCTCACTCTGCCCTCGGCAGAAGAATATGCTGCATATTATACCGTGACGGTAGGCGAATATACGGTTGACGTGCAGCCTGTAGGCGGCAAGCTTTCCGTTAAGATTCCCTCGCAGTATACCGGCTCCGATTTTAACATTACTGTCAAAGTAGCAACCGTTGCTATTACGTATTCTGCTACCGGTAATGACGCAACTGTAAACTCGATTGCTTACAGAGAAGGAATGAAAGTCAACAAAAACGAAGAAGTAAAAATCGTGCTTACAAACACAGTTGAAGTTAACACAATTACGGTTATTGTAGGCGGAACCACTATCAATCAACCTGCTGATTGGACTTATGATGCCGAAAGTAAAACAATTACTATTCCCGCAGAAAAAGTTACAGGCGATATTAGTGTTAGTATAGCATAATAGCAATCAACACACATCTATTACTATCCACAAAAAGAATGCCCTGCGAGGTGTCCGCGCGATATATCGCGGCGCCGCGGGGCTTTTTTTTGCTTTATTTTGTCCCATATCCGCGTAAATAAATCGTATATATGCGCATATATCGCCGTCCGTGCCCATAATTGTTTGCATATTTTTGCATTTTGTGCTAAAATTACATAAAAGCGGGCTGTTTTGCCTCGGCGTGCCGTTTTCGCCGCCGAAACACGTAAATTTTCCGCTTTTACCCATAATAAGGTAAAAACTTTTGAAAAGACGCATTAACAAAAAAGGCATTACGCTTGTCGAAATAGTCATTGTTCTTGCCGTTGTGGCAATTATGTCCACAATGGTCGTTTCTTTTTCGCTCGCGTGCAACCTTTGGGTTCAGCAGGGCGTAAACCGCCAGAATATGCTGTCGTCCTTTAATTCCGTCAAAAACGCCGTGCATGCGTACGCCAGCGCCTTTGACGACGAGGACCACATATTTTCGGTGCAGGGGGCAAGGCTTTGCGTGGACGACGTCAACGCGCCCATGGAGCAGCCTTACTATCTGGAATTTTCGGAAGGCGCGCTTGAAGGCACTTCCCTGTCGGGACAGGTGCTTTATCCCGTGGACAACATTACGGGCATAGGTTTTTCGCTCATTAAAAATCAGCAGGAAGACGCGCTTTTGATTTGCAGCGTCGCCTATTCCATACCCGCCGTGTCGCCCGACCGCGCTCCCGAAACGGGGACTTATACTGTGGCGGTGGCGCTGCGCGTTGCGGCGGCCGAAGTGTAGGAGGGCGCTATGTCGAAAGGCTTAAAAAACCGCGGCATAAACCGCCGCAAATCTTCAAAAAAGGGCATGACTATTATCGAGACGGTCATATCTTTGGCGGTAATAGCCATCGTCTCGTTTACGGCGATAGGCTTTATCAAGCGCTTTTCCGATGTCAACGCCAAAATGATTTACGAAACCGACGCCCGTCTCACCGTCGAAAACGCTCTGGAATGTTTTAAGTACGCCGAGGACGAAACGCAGTTTTTTAACGCGCTCAATCTCACCCGCTCAGGTTTTGTACGTCAGGGCGGCAGCTATATTCTGGAAGATTACAACTACACGGTGGTAATCGCCGTCAGTTTTCCCCCGGAGGGCGCCGCGTCATTTACCTGCCATGCGACCAATTCGTCAGGCAGAGTGATAGTGTCCGTCACTTCGTACACTAAGGAGGTGGCGGCATGAACAACAAACGCGGTTTGGCTGCGGAAATGGCAATAGTCGCCATGCTCACCGTAGCGGCCCTGTGCACCGTTCTGCTGGTCGTCTCCCGGATGATGCAAAAGACGGCCACGAACGATTATACCTATATAGTCGCGTCGGCGGAAACCAATCAGGTGGCGGAAGATTTTGTCGCCGCGTTGTCGGACGAAAACGCCGCGTCTTTCGATGAAAATATCTTTAAGGGCAACCATCCGTCTTTTGACGGGTTTATTACGATCGACGTCAGCGCTGCCGATGAAAATGCCGATGTTTACACCTTGTCGGTTACGCATCCCGCCGGAAAAGTAGCCGTAGCCGTCGCAGTCCGCGTCGAACGCGCCGCCGACGGGTCGCAAAGTTCGCACCTTGTTTTCTGGCGTCAGCGCATAATATAAAATAGGAGGTTATGGCAATTCGCAACTATGGGCATTCTCGATAACTTACGAACAGCCGCATTCTCGACGGTTGTATTTATAGATACCTACAACAGCCAGATAAGGTTTATGTCCATCGTCGGCCGCGATAAAAACAAAATCGCCGTCGACATCAAGCCTTATCGCACAAAACATTTCGACGACGAGTTTTTCGAGCGGTTTACGCAGGCTCTTCGCGAGTATGGACAGGCCAACCCCAGTTATGCCGGCAAAGCGGCGGCGGTGACGGTGGTGCTGCCCGACTATCTCGTAGCAACCGACAGCATAAGAATTCCGGGCGTAAAAAACAACGAAGAAATGCTCGAAATCGCCATCAAAAGCAAATATAAAAACCTTGCCGAACTGGACATGAACCGCGTCGCAATAGCCGCCAACAAGCAGTATTCGACGTGGCAATTGTCGACGATACGCACTAAGCTGAAACAAGCTATCTACAAGTCGTGCGCCACCAGCAATATGTTCGCCGACCAGATCACGTTTGCCGCCGCCACGCCGGGCAACG
>USEG01000084.1 GCA_900553555.1 uncultured Clostridia bacterium | reverse complement strand
GCCTGCAATTCGGGCGAACAACTGGCTTACGGAAAGGAGCTGCTTACATTAAACACACAGCTTGACACTTTGACGCAGTTAAATATGGGAGCCATAGACGCCGCCGTCATCGACTCCGTAATGGCAGGATATTATTCGAACAACGGCGAATATGCCGGCAAGGTCACCATTATGGATGCCGTCTTGCAGCGCGAACAATACGGAATAGCCGCTCGTAAAGACGACGAGGCGTTTATGTCCAAAATCAACGAGGCGCTCATTGCGCTTTACGGCAACGGCGGAATGCAGGAAGTGGCGGATCAGTTCGGACTTACGGCGGACATCGCTTTGGAAAGCAGCACCGAAAATCCCCTTGCCGACGCAACAGATTCCAGCTGGGACGATATCGTCGCGTCGGGAAAAATCATAATAGGCTACACGATATTCGCGCCCATAGCTTTTGACGAAGGCGACGGCCTTACGGGCTATGATATAGAGCTTGCCAAAAAGACCATCGAATATCTCAACGAAAAATATTCGGTAAATCTCACGCCGGAATTCCAGATCATCGACTGGGACAGCAAGGAAGCGCTGCTTACCAACGGCACTATCGACCTCATTTGGAACGGTCTTACCATCGATGACGAAAGACTTGCCAATATGTGCATATCCGTGCCCTATCTCAATAACGACCAGGTGGCTGTTGTGAGAACGGAAGACAAAGACAAATACGTTACGCCCGATGATCTCAAAGACGCGGTAATCGGCGTAGAGAAGGGTTCGGCAGGCGAAAGCGTAGTGCGCGGCGAATAAACCGGGCGTGAAAACGAAAAAATTTAGACGGAAATAAAACATGTTTTTGCAGATTATAAACATGCTTTTCCAGGGTTTTGCGGTGACACTATCGTTATTTGCCATAACGATAGTGTTTGCCGTTCCTTTGGGATTGCCGATAGCGTTGGGATCGCGTTCGCGTTTTAGAGCGGTAAGATATGTAGTTCGGGCGTTTGTGTGGGTGATACGCAGTACTCCGCTTATGCTGCAGGTGCTGGCTGTTAGCTTTATTCCCAGCGTTGTGTTCCACATAATGAACAAAGACGTTGCCGCGGCGTTCGGGGTAAGCGTCAGTCAATTGAATTTTATATTCGTGGCGGCGGCGTTCATAATAAATTACGCGTGCTATTTTTCGGAAATATACCGTGCGGGCATTGCCGCCGTGTCGAAAGGTCAGTACGAAGCGGGCAAGGTGCTGGGGCTTACAAAGACGCAGACGTTCCGTAAAGTGGTGCTGCTGCAGGTGATAAAACACATCGTCCCGCCCATGGGCAACGAAATTATCACGCTTGTAAAGGATACGTCGCTGGCGCAGATATTGGGCGTAATCGATCTTTTAAGCGCGGCACAAAACGCGGTAAACAGTCTGGTAGTGCTGTCGCCGCTTATATACGCCGCGGTTTTTTACCTTATATTCAACGGCCTTTTGACGCTGCTTTTGGGCTATACCGAAAAAAAACTGGGTTATTTTAGGGTGTGATATGTCGTTTCTGGAAGTAAAAAACGTTTGTAAAAAATTCGCCTCGACGGAGGTGTTACAAAGCATAAGCTTTTCGTTGGAGAAAGGCGAAGTACTTAGCATAATAGGTTCGTCAGGCAGCGGCAAGACGACGCTTTTACGCTGTCTTAACTCTCTCGATACGCCCGACGACGGACAAATCAGCGTTGCGGGGCGCGTCGTTTTTGACAGCAGAGCAAATAGAAAGTCCCCCTTTTTCAAGCGTGACGCCGCCGCCAAAGGAGACGAGAAGAAGGCGGACTGCGATGCGGCCGTAAGCTCAAAGCCTGAAGAAAAACAAGATTTACGGCAATTGATCGAAAAAATCGAAAATCCCGCGGCGGAAGGGTTCGGGTTGGTCTTTCAAAACTTTAACTTGTTTCCGCAGTACACCGCCCTCAAAAACGTCACGCTGGCGATGGACGTTTTGTCAAAAAAACGCATGAAGGAGTGCGGAGTAAGCTTTTTCATGCGCGGCAAACTCATGAAGGAGCTGCAAATGCGCAACGAAGAGCGGGCAAAGGGCATTTTGCAGCGGGTAAACATGGCGGAAAAGGCCGACAGCTATCCGTATCAGCTTTCGGGCGGACAGTGCCAGCGCGTCGCAATAGCCCGCGCTCTTGCTTTAAGTCCCGCGGTGCTGTGTTTCGACGAGCCCACGAGCGCGTTGGATCCGCTGCTCACAAACGAAGTGCTGGCGGTAATACGTTCGCTTAAAAGCAAGGACATGACGATGATAATAGTGACGCACGAGATGGAATTCGCCCGCGGCGTAAGCGATAAGATCGCCTTTATGTCGGAGGGGGTGATTTCCGATTTCGGAACGCCCGACGAAATTTTCGGAGAAAAGGCGTCGGACAAGCTTAAAAGCTTTTTGAGCGGCGTTCACGGCGATTACGAAGAACAAGCATAATTTTTATTCGACGCGTCGAAAGGGCGCGTTTTTTATTGAAAAAGGGCGCGTTTATGCGGCGTTATATGCATAAACGGTTGGAAAAAACGACATTATAACCGTATGAAAAGTATTGTGTCGACAATTAAGTCCGCGCATAAAAAGGCAGCCGCTCTCTTTCTTGCCGCGCTGATCGCGGTATTTGCGCCCGCCTTTGCCTGTGCAAACGTTGCGCCCGGGGCGGCACGCAACGCCGTCACGATAACCTGCTGCGGAATGCAGTTTTCTTATTATGACGACATAGTTCCCGCCGTCAACCATGTGGTGGCGGAAGAATTTTTCCGCAACAAAGTCAACGCCGCGCCCGCGATAAAGGCGGAGTATGTCGCCGCGCTTACGGAGGCGGGGTATTCGCGCAAAAAGGCGATGCTTGCGGCGTATCCGGCTCTTGGCGATTTTTTTGACAAGATAAACGCCGCGGTAAGCCGGAAAGCGGAAGACAGCAGCATTAAATTTCTGGCGGAAGACAAGCCGCGCTTTTCGATATCCCGGGAAAAACCGGGACGAACAGCCGACGAAAAAGACTTTTATAATAAACTTTTTTTATTGTGGCAGCACAATTTAAGCGGGCGCATAACGCTTGACGTTAAAGCCGTCGCGCCTTCCGTTACCGCCGCCGAAAATCAAAAGCGTATTCTTTTAAGGTCGGAATTTTCCACCGATTACTCTTCCAGCGGAGCCAATCGCAGCAGCAATATAGAGCTCGCCATGAGAGCGTTAAACGGCACAAGGCTTAAATGCGGCGGGCAGTTTTCCTTTAACGCCGCGGTGGGGCCGCGCACCGAAAAAAGGGGTTATAAGCAAGCCAAAATAATAGTGGGCGGCAAGTATGTCGACGGAATAGGCGGCGGAGTGTGCCAGGTCTCCACGACGCTTTACAATGCGGCGCTGGAGGCGGGGCTGTGTATAGACGAGGCCTCCGGGCACACGCTGGCGTCGTCGTATATCGAACCGTCTTTCGACGCCACGGTAAACAGCGGCACTGTCGACCTTAAATTTACCAATTGCACGGAAGGAGAAATTTTTATCTCGGCGGTATGCGACGGAAAAAAAGCCGTAATAAAAATATTCGGCACCGAAAACCCGTACGAAATACGCCGCCGTTACGTCATAACGCGGCGGGGAAGCGTTCCTGAAGACGAAATTATTCTGGACACGGAAGGCAGATATTTTACCGACGAGAGCGAAAGCGGCGAACTTGTCCGCATAAAAAACGGGCTGGCGGGTTTTGAAAGCGAAGGTTATCTCGATTATTATCAAAACGGCAAAAAGGTGTTTTCGCGCCGCATCCGCCGCGATAAATACGCATCCATTCGCGGAATATTGGCAAAAAAACCATAATTCGCGCCGATTGGCATAAATACGTCTTGACAAACGGCGTAAAAAATTGTAAAATTTAAAAGCCGAAAGACATATTTAATGTTGTTTCGTCAATTTGCTGCGGGAATTATTAAAATGGGTCTGACCGAAATTTTGACTATACTAGGAATAGTGGCGGCGGCGTTCGTCGCATATTTTATCGCGAAAAAGCGCGGCTATTATGAAGATTTGGTTTTCGAACTCGTAATAGCCTGCGTTCCTTTGGGTATTTTGGGCGGCAGGCTGGGATATTTTTTGGAAGACATCACTTCGCCCGTCGGACAGAAAATGTGGAGCGTTGCGGCGTTTTTCGGTGTTACGGGACGCGCCGGCTTGTCTTTATACGGCGAAATATTGGGCGCGGCGGCGGGAGCTTTTATTTTGAGCCTCGTAAACGGCCGCCTTATGGCGAAAAATCCCGAAAAATATCATTATCGCAAAGTGAATTTTGTGCAGATGTTCGACGTTGTGCTGTGCGTTCTGCCGCTCGGGCTGAGCTGTATGAGCCTTGGCAATGCCGCAGAAAGCGGCGGGTTTTTTACATCGGTGCACTTTTACGCCTTTTTGTGGTATGCGGCGTCGGAGGCGCTGCTTTTGTGGCTTTACGCCGGCAAACGCAAGAGTTTCG
>USEG01000083.1 GCA_900553555.1 uncultured Clostridia bacterium | reverse complement strand
TACGGGGCCGACTCGTTTATCGGCAACTGCGCCTCGGTGGTGTACGGTTCCAGCGAAACGGTTTTTTATCTTTCGTCCGTGTATTTCAGCAAGTGCAAGGCGAAAAAACTGGGGTACGCCATTCCCGTCGCGCTCATCGCCAACTTTGCGGGCTACTCGATAGGCTGCTGCGCGCTGGCTTTATTTGTATAAATTTTGCACGTTTAGCGCAAAACAAATGACTTTTTTCTTTTTATGTGCTAAACTATTTGAAAATACCGCTCGGGAGTAGAACATGCCGGAAGACAAAAGAATAGTCAAAACGCGGGCGTTGCTGCGCACGGCGTTACAGCAGCTGATGGAAACCGTATCGTTTGACGACATTAAAGTAAAACAGATTTGCAAAAAGTCCAACGTAAGCCGAATGACTTTTTATTCGCATTTTTCCGATAAATACGCGCTGCTCGACAACCTTTACGACGACTTTCTGGCGCGCGTCATGCAGCGGTGCATAGACAAATGCCGTAAAAACGGCGAAAAAGACGACGTACGCGCTTATAGCGTCAATCTGTATGTTTCCTATGCCGAAGAGCTTTACGACGGCAGAATGCCCTTTTTTCGCGCCGTATTTGACGAACGCGGCTATGCCTTTACAACGTTCACCGATTTTATTACGCACGCCGCGCGCGATCTCATAAGAAAAATAAAAGACTGCTCCGGACTAAGCCTGTCCGACGAGCAGCTGATGTCTCTTCTTTGTTACGGGCCGATGGATTTTTTGCGCTCGACGGCGTATTCGGAAAACATCGAGCCCGTGCGCGCCGCCGAAATATGCCGCAGCTACTATTCTGTCGCCATTGATTTTGCGCTTGACAGCGCCGACGCACAAAAGTCGCAATAATCGTCTTTTTTTGCTAAGAACCCGAAACATCGCATCGGCAGAATTTTCCCGCTCGGTTTTTCGGCGCAACTTTCGGCGCGTTTAACGTTTCGGCTCTTGCCGCACTCTACCCGGTATTCTCCCCCGCCCGCGCACCTTTTACGGCACTAAAAAACCCGCCGCCACCAAGGCAAGCGGTCTATTTTTTTTACATCAGCATAAGGCTGCTGTCGCTGCCCATTATAAAGCAAAATCCCGCAAAAGCCGCACATACAGACAAAAGCATTAGGGCGACGTACACTATTACGCTTATCAGCGCGCCTTGGCCGCAGCTTTTGGCTTTCAGAGGATAGGTGTCTTTCCATACGATGTACAAAATAAGTCCGACTATCGGCAAAAAGAAGCACAATATCCCAAGGCCCGCGCTACTTGCGTCTCCGTTTTGCGCATTTTCTTTTTCGTCGCGCGTGGACGTGCCGCAGTACGGACAGAAATTTGCTTCGTCATCCAATTCTTTGCCGCATTTTTTACAGTACATTTTATTTCTCCTCCATTGTGATTTTCGTAGCAATTATATACTAATTTTCGTTATTTGTCAAATAATTTTATGCGCAAGTAAAAGCGTAAAGCCGCTATGTCTTGCCGCCGTCGAAAAAACGTCGCTTTTATTACTCGGCCGGGTAATTGCCCCCCCCGGCGCGAAAAATTGCCCGGGGGCGGCGCGCCTACGATAAAACGCGCGTTTTTATTGCGTTTCTTTTAGCGTACAAATTTTCGCTCTTTCATGTTGTGCGCGCGTATATTCGGGCGTGCGTTTTTTCGGCTTTTCGGGCAAATATTTTTTCCCGTTTGTCTTTACAAAAAAACGACCGGTTTTATCCGGCCGCTTTTTGCTGTCTTGCTGTTTAAGACATGATTTGTTTGTTATTTTGTGCGTCTTTTCATGACAAAGAACGCCGCAACCAAAGCCGTAGCAAGCAATCCCACGCTCTCGAAGCCGACTTTCGACGAACAATTTCCGCACGAATTGCCCGTACCGGGATTTTCGGGATTATCGGGATCGGGATCTACCGGCTGATCGTTTTGATGTTTCTCGTATTCGGCGACATACTGATTGTAATAAGTAAGGTCCAGCACCTCGCGCTCGCTGCCGGTCAGCAGTCTCAAACGCGCCTGAATGTCTTCCATTACGGGAATCTTTGCGGGATCGTATTCGCCAGCAAGCGAATTTATCTTTTCCTGCAGCTGCTTAATTTCGTAGCTGGCGTGCGAGAAACGCAGTTCCTTGATATAGTCGCTGGCCTGCTGAGCGGCCGTCACCATGGCGTTCCATTCATCATCGCTGTAACCAAAGTCCTTATAATCGGTCTTTATTGCGTTGTATGCCGTAACGGCGTTTTGCACCAGGTCTTCGTCCGCCATCGTGATCTGCTCGATTTTCATGATTTGTTCGGCGTATTCGATAAAGAGCGCCATATTGTTTTCCATCGCGACGAAATCGCTTCTTTCGGCGTCCGAAAGTTCTCCGAAATACACTTCGTAAATCAGCGAATCATAACCGCTTATATCGCTGTTGGAGGGCAGCACCATCTTGATGGGCGCTTTCTTTCCAAGCAGATCGATGAAGTTGTAATACGTCAGATCCAGTCCGAACAGTTGATATTCGCCGTACAGTTTTTCGTAGCCGGGATCGCCTGCTTCAAGTCTGACGTTTTCCACTTTCTCGAATTCCAGCGCGGGCGCGTTGACGGAGCGGAATTCCACTTGCTGCAAAGAGGTGTATCCGTAGAAGGCGCTTATGCCCACCGACTTGAGCGTCATGGGCAGCACTATCTCCGTTATGTTGGCGTTTTTGCTGCCGGCGTATTTGTCGATTTTGACGGTCTTTTCCATTACGGTCAGCGTTCCCGTCTTTCCTGCGGGCACGGATTCGAGCATGTATTTTCCGTTGGGCAGAACGACGTACAGACTGCCGTCGTCAAGATATGCGTAGCCGTTTATTTCACCCGTTGCGACTTTGTGGCCTTCGGCGTCCGTGAAATAGTAGGACGTGATGCCCGTGCAGTCATAAAAAGCCTGAACTCCCACTTTTTTCAAGTCGCCGGAAAAAACAAATTCGGTAAGCGTCTTGACGCCGGTAAAAGCGCCTTCGCCTATTTCCTGCAGTTTGGGTGCGGTGAAGGACGTGATGGCCGACGCGGAAATTTCCTGATCGCTCTCAAACGCGTAATCGCCCACTTTTACAAGGTTTTCGGCATTGATGTCGCCGGCAAGCGGCACGTGCGCAAACGCCGAATTGCCTATTGTTTCCGCCGATGACAAATCTACGGAAGTAAGGGAGAAACAGTTGTAAAAGGCATTGTCTTCGATGACGGCGACGTTTTCGAGATTGACGGACGAAAGCATCGCGCATCCGTAAAACATATTCGCTCTTATAGTATGCATATTTTGCGGCAGCGTAACGCTTTTGAGTCCGGTTGCCATATAAAAGACGCCGGTGCCGATATTCGCGGGGCTAAGCGACGACGGCAGCGTGATGCTCGTCAAAGCCGTTTGACGCTCAAAGGCGCCTTCGCCCAGTTTTACCAGCGTTTCGGGCAGCGTTATCTGTGTGAACGACGGAGCCGAACCGAGATTCTGATCGTATTTGGCAAAAGCTCTCGCGCCGATTTCTTCCACGTCGGGCACGACCACTTCGGACAGCAGTGCGCAGTCGGCAAACGCAAGGTCGCCGATAACGCAATAAACATTTGCATCTCTGTTTGCGAGAGCGGAACCTATCGCGGCAGACATAACGCCGTCAATGCCGAATCCGCCTGTGTTTGAATAGCATCTTACGCTGTTCGGTGTTTCAAAGAAATTCCACGAACGAAGCGTATTTAAGATGGCCAAATGCAAAATTGAATTTTCGGGCAGCTTTGACGCGCTTTGCTTTGCTATCCAAATATTTGAAAACGGAAGCTCGGGTATCTTATTATAAATTTCGTCATAAGCGTTTTTCCACTCAATCAAGAATGAATTTTTCTCATCTGTGCAATCCTTTGAATATTGTTCAAAGAAATTTTGCTCGCTCATTTGAAAAACATTTGTCACTTTTTTATATGTATCCCTTATCTCTCCGTCGGGATTTACACGCCAAAACTCCTTACATCTGAAATAAGGATATGCGCCCGTAATATTTCCTATATCAACAATGACATCAAAATTATTGCAGGATGAATTAAGTGCAAGCGGACACAAAACTCTGTATGCCCCTCTGTAATTGCTTGTTTGGTCACACAAAACAACTGCGTTGTATTTTGCGCAAAATCTGTCTGCCGCGGCGGTAAGTGCTTCGCTCCATTTTGAATGAGCACCGACAAAAACGCCGATTTTGCCGTTCGGCATAGGCGGCAGGCTATCCTCTACGGTATATCTTCTTATAACTCTTTGCTTCGGAAGCTCCTTAACATCAAAATTTGTGCTGTATGTGGTTTCCAGGTCAATGTGAATTGGTCCGCCACCGTTTCTTGTAAGCTCAAGAATTGCATTGTTTACCTTAACATTGCAATCCCACCTATCCTCATCGGTGTGGCAAGTCGGGATTTGAACACTGCATTTCACAATGTCGG
>USEG01000082.1 GCA_900553555.1 uncultured Clostridia bacterium | reverse complement strand
CAGAGTTACCATAAGACCGGACATATCCGACGAGCAGATAGCCGCCATGAGCGACGGAATGATGATTGACGGCAGAATGACCGCTCCGGCGCAGGTGACGGTGCTCGAAAAGCGCGACGACAGAGCGGTTATAGAAATAGTGCTTTTCGAGGGCAGAAACAGGCAGATAAGAAAAATGTTCGAAAGCGTGCAGAAAAACGTGACATTCTTAAAAAGAGTGTCTGTCGGAAATATACGACTGGGAGGAGTGACGCGCGGAACAGTGCGCGAGTTGCGTCCGGAAGAGTTGGATTATCTTGGAAAACTGTAAAAAATAAGCCGCAGCATTTTAGCCGCGGCTTTTATATATCTTGTTTAAGAGTTTTCCTTTGCAAATAATTCCATAAACTGAAGCAGCTTTTCAACGCCTTCTATCGGCATGGCGTTGTAAATGCTGGCGCGTATTCCTCCTGCAACTTTGTGTCCTTTTAGATAATAAAGTCCGTTTTCTTCCGCTTCACGGGCAAATTTATCGTCCAATTGAGGAGACGGAGTGGTGAAGACGACGTTCATCAAAGAACGGTAGGATTTTTCGACCGGATTGTTATAAAAATCGGAACCGTCGAGATACGAATATAACATTTCGGCTTTTTTGACGTTGATATCATATATTGCCTTAACGCCGCCTTTTTTCAGTAAGTACTTAAAAACTTCGCCTGCCATATAAATGGAGAAAATGGGGGGAGTATTGAACAAATTGTCGCTTTCGGTCATAGTGCTCCATTTGAGCATTGTGGGGCAGATGGGCATGGCCAAATGTTCCAGATCCTTTCTTATAATAATAATTGTCGTTCCGGCAGGGCCGATGTTTTTTTGTGCGCCCGCATAAATGACGCCAAATTTGCTTACGTCGAATTCCTGACTTAAAATACAGGAAGACAAATCGGCAACAAGCGGGATGTTTCCCGTATCCGGCACTTGTATAAAGCGTGTGCCGAACGCAGTATTGTTGTAACATATGTGCACATAGTCGGCGTCCCGGCGGAAATCTTCCCGTTTGGTTTCCGGAACATAGGTAAAACGTTTATCTTCGGAAGACGCCACTAGGCGCATATCGCCGTATTTTTTTGCCTCGTTATAAGCGCGTTTTGCAAAGTTTCCCGACACGATATAGTCGCCCTTTGGTTTGTCGCCGCGGCACAGGTTGAGCGGTACGGCTTCGAATTGTGTCGCGCCGCCGCCTTGGACAAACACAATGTCGTAGTTATCGGGTATGTTCATGAGTCGGCGAAGGTTTTCTTTTGCGTCGCTGTTTATTTTTTCAAAAATAGGACCGCGGTGGCTTATTTCGGTAACGGACATACCGCAGCCTTCGTAGTCGATAAATTTTTTCTGAACGTCTTTCAGCACTTCGATGGGCAGCATCGACGGGCCGGCAGAAAAATTATATACACGCATAACTAAATATCTCCCATATTGATCTCAATCAAATTATACAGGCTAATTTACAAAAAAGCAAGTATTTAGAGTAATAAAATTAACGTATAATTTTTTTCTCCTCCGGATTGACAATAAGCGCATAATGCTTTATAATATAAAGTACAAAGTACAATAAAAATCTATTAGGCAACGGAGAAATGTCATGCAAAACAACACCAATGAGGAAAAAATTCTGACTCCGAGTGATACCGCCGGCGATGCAGCCCGGGGTGGCGGAACAGATGAGAGCGGAAACCGCGAAATAAATTCGGCGGATGTAGCATCTGCAATAAAAGACGCGTCCGCGTGTATAAACCGTTTAGGTGAAAAAATAAATACTCTTGAGGAGGAGAACGCGGAGCTTAGTAAAAACATTGAAAAACTGCGCGATCAAATGTTTGTTTTGAGTATGGTGGAAGTGACGCAGGACGGCGTTGTCCGCCATGAGAGTTACCACAACATTATGCTTGACGAAATTTGCGCTTTGCGCAGCGACGTGGACGCCTTGAAAAACGACGTGGATGTCTTAAAGAACGGAGAAGAAGTAAAAAATCTCGTCGGCGACGCGAAGGAGCAAGCTGAAAATCTGACCTCTGTCATGAAAGAAGTGCTGCAGTCGCTGGACGACATAAAGACGCGCATGAATCTTTCGGAGCTTAAAAAAGACGACCCCGACCCCGAAGCTGCGACGCAAAGCAAAGATCAGCTGACCAAATCGCTGGATGAGCTTAAAAAAGAACTGACCAAAATAGCCGAAGATTTTTCGGAGTAAACGGCAGCCAAATCTTTCGCATCTGTCACAATCAACAAAATTAAACCATAGTATGTAGTATTCCAAAGAGGAACTGGTACTATGGTTTTTTTGTTTACTGTCATTTCTGTCAGCGTAGACGCATATTATGCCGGACTGGCGTTTAACATCGGCGAGAGAATGACATTTTCAGATTGTATTTATGCGGCGTTTTACACTTTTGTATTTTGTTTGCTTGCGTCTTTAGTGCGCTGTATTGCCGGAGAATATATCGAACTATTAGACATTTCGGGCGGCATGATATTGTGTTGCATCGGAATACAATATATTTTTAAGACGTACGATAACCGCGCGTCCCGCTGCGACAGATATTATATGTTTGAGAGCGGACGCAAAAACCGCGGAAAAATCACGGCGCTTGGGCTGTCGGTCAGCGCCGACGCTGCGGCCGCGACAATAGCTTTGCCCGTTTTGTCGTCTCCCGTAATAAAAGCGTTTTTAATGTTTGCCGCACACAGTTTTTTTCTCATTCTGGGCGCCGTTAGCGCAAGGCCTATGAAAGGATTTGTTGGAGCGACGGCAGTTTCAGGGGTGTTTTTGCTGCTAATGGGCATGAGCCGAATATTATTATAATTATGAAAGGATAGGTTATGGAAAGTTTGCTGATAAGAGGAAGAAAGAAACTGACGGGCGAACTCGCGTTGCCCGCCGCAAAAAATGCCGTGTTGCCGTTGTTGGCGTTGACTGTCGCGTCAAAGGAGGATATATGCTTAAGACACTGTCTCCCGATAGCCGATGTCAAAAAAATGCTGGCAATTCTTAGATACATAGGGGCAAAGGCCGGATTTGAAAATAACGATATTTACATAAATTGCCGCGAAACAGAGCCAAAACCTATATCCGAACTTCTAACAGGAGAAATAAGGTCGTCTATATTTATGCTGGGTCCGTTGCTGGCAAGATTTAAGACGGCGGAGATTTGTTATCCCGGCGGATGCGAAATAGGTTTGCGGCCAATAGATTTACATATAGAGGGATTAAAACGGCTGGGTGTAAAAATCTGCGAAAAGGGCGGATTCTTGGTATGCGACGGCAGCAACATGCATGCGGGAGACATATATTTGGACTTTCAAAGTGTGGGCGCGACCGAAAATCTTATAATGGCAAGCATATTTCTGCCGGGAAAAACGGTGATACGCAACGCCGCCAAAGAGCCCGAAATAAGAGATTTGGGCGCTTTTATAAATATGCTCGGAGGGCGGGTGTTCGGCGCCGGCAGCGATACAGTAATCATAGAAGGCGTCAAAAAAACGGATGGGGCCATTTATCTTTTCGCTAAGCTGGCGGCAGCGTGAATCGGTTCCATTCATTGAAAAACATGAAGAGAAAGCCCAAAATGGCTTGACTTTTCCCTTTTCATATAGTAAATTTATAGGGCTGAAGCTAATTTTAGCACTACCGCCCGGAGAGGTTCCAAAAACTCCGGAAGGAGTACCGTATTCGGCGAGTCTTGGAATGAGGGAGGTGCATCTGAATGTACGCTATTATCCGTACTGGTGGTAAACAGTATCGTGTCAGCGAAGGGGATGTCCTGGAAGTTGAAAAACTGAACGTCCAGGAAGGCGACGAAGTCGTTTTCGATGACGTCCTGACCGTTGTAAGCGATGGGGATGTCAAGGTTGGCAAACCGACTGTAGAAGGCGCTAAAGTCACTGCAAAGGTTGCTGCTCAAGGCAAAGCTGATAAGATCTTTGTTTTCAAATACAAAGCAAAGAGCAACTATCGCAAACGCCAGGGTCATCGTCAGCCCTTCACCCGCGTTGAAATTACTTCTATCGAAGCATAAGCCATGATCAAAGTCGATATTTACGAAGATGATCAAGGAAAGATCAGGGAGTACCGTGTATCCGGTCATGCCGATTCGAATCCCGAGGGATTCGATGAAGTGTGTGCCATGGTTTCCCTCACAACCCAGGTCCCGGTACTTGGGATGGAGCAGGTCCTTTCCCGTACGCTGGATTACAGCGTCGATGAAGAAGACGGATTGCTCTGTGTCAGACTGGTCGATGCGCCCGATGATAAAACCGAAGTCCTCCTGCGGACCATGGTCCTGGGACTGAAGGGCATCCAAAAGGCATATTCCGACTATCTGGCTATCGAGGAACACAGGAGGTGAGTTTAGTGTTCGAATTAATCCTGCAATTACACGCTCATAAAAAAGGTTCTGGTTCCACTCACAACGGTCGTGACTCCAACGCTCAGCGTCTGGGCACGAAAGCTCATGATGG
>USEG01000081.1 GCA_900553555.1 uncultured Clostridia bacterium | reverse complement strand
CAAGGCGAATGCCGCAGGCGTCGATCTCAATGTCAATTTCGACGCGGGATGGGGTGAGGGAGCCGCCAATGTGTTTTATCCGTCCGGCGCTAATTATGTGGGGCCGTTTGCCTTTTCGGAGCCCGAAACGGCGGCTCTGCGCGATTTTACGCTGAAAGTTAAGCCCCGCGCCACGATAAGTTATCACGCCAAAGGACGAATAATATATTACGATTTCCGCGCGCCTGCCCATAAAAAGACATATTATCGGGCTATTGCCGACGTTATGGCGGAAAAACTGCATTATGCTGCGGTGGAAGACGACGGCAAAAGCGCGGGCGGGTATAAGGACTGGTGCCAGCAGCGGCTGGATATACCGGCGTTTACGATAGAAATAGGCGACGACGCTTTTAGGCACCCTTTGACGGAAAAAGATGTACAGGAGGATTATGCGCGCAATATAGATTTGCCGCTTGTATTGCAAAAATGTCTGTTGACGATGAAAAAATGATGGCGATAGCCTTAAAAGAGGCGCTTAAAAGTCTTGACAGCGGCGACGTGCCCATAGGGTGCGTAATCACCGACGAAAACGGAAAAATAATAGCAAAAGCCCACAACCGCCGGGAAAAGGACAACGACGCCACCGCCCATGCCGAAATTCTGGCGATAAAAAAAGCGGGCGTAAAGCTCGGCCGCTGGAATCTTACGGGGTGCACTTTGTATGCCACGCTCGAGCCGTGCGTCATGTGTGCGGGAGCTGCGGTAAACGCGCGCATAAGCCGCATAGTTTTCGGAGCGAGCGATTTGCGTTTCGGGTGCTGCGGGACGGTTTACAATCTTGCCGACGACGAGAAATTCAACCATCGCTGCCGTGTGGAGGGCGGCGTTTTGAGCGACGAGTGCATCCGCCCCGTCAAAGAATTTTTTCAAAAGCTCAGAATGTTGAAAAATAGTGAAAGAAACCTGATAAATTCTTGACAAAATTCTTGCAAAATTATATAATAAAATGGCTATGGACAGTTGTAAAGGTATAATATTAAAGACGTCTTACGACAAAATGGGACGCACCGAAAATATCTCTATTCTCGGGAAAACGATGCTCGAATGGGTGTCGTTGGCTTTGTATGAAATTCCTTACGTCGCCATAGACAACAAGGAAGAAATGCTCTTGCCGGCGCTTATTCACGACAGTTTGGACCTTAGTCAGGAATATACTGTCGTTTTATATTCCGATACGCCGCTTATAACGCGCAAAACCGTCAGCGAAGCGCTGGAAACGGCAAAGCTCAACAGCCTTAACGTGCTGCGCATGACGCGCGGATTTGTTTTTAAGACCGATTATATCTTCAACGCCGAAAAAATTTATACGGACAAAACATATTATTTTGACGAAGACGATTTTGTCACCGCGTACAGTTTTAGACAGATAGGCTTTATCACCGATATTCTCAAAAACCGGATACTTACGTATCACATGAACCGCGGCGTCCAGTTCGAGGACCCGGCATCCACCTTTATAGGCTGCGAAGTGTCGGTGGGCGTCGGCGTAAAAATAGGCGCAAACAACAATATTCTCGGCAAGACCGTGATAAAAGACGGAGCAGCCATCGGCCGCGACAACAGTATCGAAGACTGCATAATAGACGAGGGCGCCTGCATCGAAAAGAGCAAGCTGGTGCACAGCTATGTGGGCAAAAACACTACCGTTGGGCCTTTTGCAAATCTAAGACGCGACAATATAGTCGGCGACGACTGCAGAATAGGCGATTTCGTCGAACTTAAAAATTGCCGCATTGGCAACGGCAGCAAGCTGGGACATCTCACCTATGCCGGCGACATAGTTATGGGCAGACAGTGCAACGTCGGAGCGGGAGTGGTGTTTGCCAATTACGACGGCAAAGATAAGCACGTTTCGCACATAGGCGATAACGTATTTATAGGCTCGTCATCCACCATAGTAGCGCCCGTTACGCTGGGCGACGGCTGCTTTGTGGCGGCGGGTTCGGTGATAGTGCAGGACGTCCCCGCCGGAGCGCTGGCAGTAGCACGTTCGCGTCAGACGATAAAAACCGATTGGAAAGGCAATAAATATACACAGGACAAATAATATGTCTTATAATCTACAGTTTATAAGACATAAATAAAACGGAGGAATTCCAATGATAGCGCACGGAAATAAAATCAAGCTCTTTACCGGCAACGGTAACAAGACTTTGGCACAGGAGATCGCCAAAGAACTGCATATGCCGCTCGGCGACATGGTGGTGGGTAAATTCTCCGACGGAGAGATCAGCGTTCAGATAAACGAATCTGTACGCGGCTGCGACGTATTCGTCATTCAGTCCACGTCCACGCCCGTAAACGACAACCTTGTCGAACTGCTCGTCATTATTGACGCTATGCGCCGCGCTTCTGCCGGCCGTATCACCGCCGTAATGCCCTATTTCGGCTATGCCCGCCAGGATAGAAAAGCCAGAGCGCGCGATCCCATTACGGCAAAACTCGTGGCGGATCTCATTACGTCTGCGGGAGCGGACAGAGTGCTTACTATGGATTTGCACGCGCCGCAGATACAGGGCTTTTTCGATATACCGGTGGACAACCTTCTCGGCTTGTCCGTGCTGGCAAAATACATCGTCAACGAACCTTTTGCGCACGATGAAAATCTTGTCGTGGTTTCGCCGGACGTAGGATCGGTGGCGCGCGCCCGCGCTATGGCGTCCAAGCTTAATACGACGCTCGCAATAGTGGACAAGCGCCGTCCCAAGGCCAACGTCATGGAAGTCATGAACATAGTGGGCGACGTCAAGGGCAAGACCTGTCTTATGCTGGACGACATGATAGATACCGCCGGCACCATAACGCAGGGCGCCAAGGCGCTTATCGAAGTGGGCGGAGCAAAGGAAGTGTTTGTGTGCTGCTCGCACGCCGTGTTGTCGGGACCCGCTATGGAAAGATTAAAGTCGTCGGTAATAAAAAAGGTGTTTATGCTCAACACTATCGAGCTGCCGCCCGAAAAGCAGTGCGATCTCATCGAGCAGATTTCCGTTGCGCCGCTGTTCTCGCGCGCAATAGAAAGCGTGTTTGCGGATATGCCCATATCGCGCCTTTACGAAGACTAACAAAAAACGTACCGGTCAGTCGCCGGTACGTTTGTGTTTTAGGCGGTATTTAAGCCTTGTGGATAAGCCGCCGCGTATGTGTCTTTCGGCGAGATTTTTTTGCAGCGCCGCCTGTACCAGATAGTATTTTTTGCGGTCGACGTAATAAAGCCGCTCGGTCATGTCTTTGTGTACGGTGCTTTTGCTTATTCCGAATTTTTCCGCAGTCGCTCTTACCGTAGCGCCGGTGGCAATGATATGGTCCGCCATTTGCCGGGTCCTTTCGATTATTTCAAGACGCATATAAAAACTCCCCTTTCGCAAGTAGTATATCTTATGCGGCAGGGGAGTTTTTTATGTCGGAGGAGATCGGCAGTCTTTACGTATTATAGTGCGGCCGCTCGGCGCAACCGCTTACTGCGGCGGCCAAAGATTGTTGCGTTCGGGATGCGTTACCGCGCTTATTATGCGGTCTTTGGCAAAGGGAATGTCGCGGCAAATGCCTTTTATAAGCGTTTTGACGTATTCTCTGCGGGTGGCGTGGTTGGCGGGACAGGGCGACGGACAGACGGGAAGAGCGCGCGCAATGGGAATAAGGTCCTTTTCCTTTGCCAGAATGAGCGGTCGTATCAGCGTAATGCCGCGTCTGTCCATGTGCGCAGTCGGCGAAAAAACCGACAGCCGCCCCTCGTAAAACATGGACAAAAACAGCGTTTCGATGAGGTCGTCGGCATGGTGTCCGAGCGCGATTTTATTGTAACCCAGCTTTGCCGCCGCTCCTACAAGCGCGCCTCGACGCATGCGCGAGCACAGCGAGCAGGGATTTTTTTCCTTCCGCACGTCGAAAATAAGCGGGCCTATATCGGTTTTTTCGATGTGGTATGCGATATTTTTGCCGTCGCAATAATTTTTTACGGCGGAGAAGTCGGCGTCCTTAAAGCCCATATCTATTGTTATTGCCCCTAACTCAAATTTGTGCGGCGCAAACGCGCGGTAGGTGTCAAGCAGTTGCAAAAGCGCCAGACTGTCCTTTCCGCCCGACAGACCGACGCACACCTTGTCGCCGTCGCCGATCATCGAAAACCTTTCGTCGGCCTTTCGCAATAATCCCAGAACCTGATTAAAAGACATAATAAAACCTCTAAATAAATTTATCGTTGTAAAGATTTTCCGCTTAGCTTTCGCCACACGGAAGGCGGCAGAGAGTATTTTTGCCGGAATGCCGCCGAGAAGTAATATGCGCTCGAAAAACCGCATAATGCGGCAATTTCGTTTATTCTCAGCGAAGTGGATGCAAGCAGATTTTTTCCCGTTTTCAGCCTTAGCGTGCGCAGATATTCGTTGGGCGCGATGTGTTCGTACCGCCGGAATTTCCATATCAGACCGTTGTGCGTAAGGCCGAGACTTTTCGCTAGAGCGCTAAGGGATATTTTTTCGGACAAGTGCTCGTAAAAGTACTGTTTGCACTTTTCGACGTCGCCGTCACTACAGCGTGTGCTTTCGCTGCAATAAAGAT
>USEG01000080.1 GCA_900553555.1 uncultured Clostridia bacterium | reverse complement strand
AAATAATGCTCATCGCCCAGTTCCGCCAGCGCGTCAAGACAGGACGCGGCTCCCGTACGTGCGGCTTCGAGCTTTTCGCCGCCCATGGATCCCGAGCGGTCGATTATAACCATGAGGCCGATGGGGGGAACATAGTTTGTGGCAAGGACGGGCAGCATCTGCTGATACAGCGTTCCCTGCATATCCGCCACATTGTAAGCGTGCGCGGTGCCGTCCGTGTTGGAACCGCCGACGGTAAACAGCGCGCCGCCGTAATCTTCAACATATTCGTTGAGATTTTCCACCATTACGGACACTTCCACCCCGTTCCTTTCCTCTTTGGGGAGGTTGGGATTTTCGGACAGGTCGGTAAGATCCGCATTGGAAATATTGTTTAGTATAATCTGATCGTATTCTCTCAGCTCGTTTACCGTCGCGGGCAATGTGTCGTTGTAAACATCCAAAACGGTGATTTCGTATTCGTTTTCGTTGTTTATAAGGTCGCTTAGCGGCTGAGACTGTCCCCCGGTGCTTTCCAATATGAGAAGTTTATTGAAAATCTCCATATTGTAGTGGGTGACATATTCGTTGTTTACGTCCAGCAAATCGGACCTGTTGGGGTCGACGACAACTTTAAGCGAGTGCAAATCGCCCGTCGCAAACGAATGCGTCATAGTAAACTGCTGTTCGCCCGGGACAATGACCTGGCCGTCCAGCGTCGCCGACTGCACCAATACGTCGTTGTCGAACAATTGTATGGTCGTGTTGTCGTACTGACTGTTGCTGTACACTGTGACTTCAATGTTGAACTGTTCGTTGAGCGATACATGATAATCGGGCAGCGTTACGTCGAGAATCTGCACGTCGTCGTTATCGTATTCGGACGGGATGAGCGCGACGTCGACGCGGGTGCCCTGCGCCTCTATCGCTCTTACGACGTCCGTGGCTCGGCGATCGGTCTCTTTACCGTCGGTGACGAGCACTATCTTAGACGTTTCGCGGTATGTGAACAAGTCTTTTGCATATTCCAGTGCCGACGCTATATCCGTTGCCGAAACGTCCGGCGCTTCGGCGCTGAGATACTGATCGTACACCTCGTCCACGTCGTCGTTGAAGGGCGCAACGTACTTCTGATCCAAACCGAACGTCACAATTCCCACGCGGAAGTTGTTGTTGCGGCAATAGTCCAGCACTGTTCCGACAAAGTCGTCGCGGTTGTCCGCGGACTGCTCTTCGGTTTCGGAATAGTCGACCAGCAAAATAATTTCGTTTTCGCTGTTCGGCACCTGATAACGGAACGTAAGTCCGGCAAGCAGCGTAATCGCCAACGTCATAATTGTGCAATAAAGAACAATCGAGGTTATGCGGTTACGGTTTCTTCTGTATCTTTTGGAAAGTCTGAAATACGGTATAAGCGCAAGCGCAAAAGCCGGTATCAATAATAGTAACAGCCACGGATAAGTAAAACTCATATAACAATTTGTCATAACTACTTACCCTCCTTACATGTTGTCACGCAGCTGCAAAATCCATTCGAGGAACAGGAACGCTACTATCGCGGCTGCCAAATAGATGAGCAGATCGTTGAAATAATCGTATTGATTTTCCGAAACAAACGGATCGGGCAACGCGTCGAGCACGGCTCTCGTATTGCTTTCCGCTGCGGGAATTTTTACATAAAACTGTATATCGGGTGCGTCTTTGTCAAAAACACCCATTTGTTCTATACGGTATGTGCCGGGAAGGTCTATCGAAAGGCTGGAGGGGAAAGACATTATGTCTTCGTTGACGCCGCTGCCGCTTTCCGAAGTAACCTTAAGGCTGCTGCCTCTCGAATTAAACTCTATAGTCGAGCCCACTTCATAGTAGTTGCTGTCTATCGTCGAGGGCATGAAATACGAGAATAAGTTGCTCATAAGCCGCGGGAAAGCCGCCTTAAGGGGCAGGTTGGTATAGTGCAAGCTGAATGCCATTACCGCGATTTTGGCCTCGTCGTCGTTGCGGACAAGCAAAACCGGATCGCCGTCGCAGCTTGCGAGCGTTTCGTATGTTCCGTCGTCGTCCAACCGCGTATAACGGGTGACGAGTATATCCGTAAGATTTATGTTGTTGAGCACGGGACTGCGCGGACTGTCGTCGTTTGTCACTTCTTCCAGCGGCATAGCTCCTTCCGTGCCGCCCAGGTCGACGATGTTTCTTAGCGTAAGTCCCGATCCCGACGGGGAAGACAGCGGGTCAAACAGGAACACCACTCCGTCGCGCGGCAAAGTCTGGGGCATCTCATGTTCGAAAATATAGATATCGAAGCCCTCGTTCGGCGTGTCCAGGCTGTCAGAGATATGTATCTCCCAGTTGTTGGAATAGTAGTTCTGCAATGAAAGCAGCGCCGAAGTTACGAACGGGTTTTTGAGCGAGGAAGAATACTTGATATTTATTACTTCCTTCTGCCCGCCGTAAATGGAGAAAGTGTCATCGTCCATAAAGCAGTCCTCAAAATCGCCCAGGTAGTCAAAGCTGAGCAAAATGGACTGATAGGAGTAAAATCTTTCGGCGTCGTTGAAGATATAATAGGTTGTATTTTCCTTTTCTTCTTCCGACAGATCCTCGTCGTTGCGTTCCACACAGAACACGACCGTCTGCACCTGATCGTCATAACATTCGACGTCTATCGAAAACTCTCTCGAATCGCCGGGGTCGTTAATATCGACGGCGTTGGCGCCGTTGACGTTCATTTTGAGCCGGACTGTTCCGTTCGCGCCGAAAAGCGCTATGTGTGCGGTAACTCTGTAATAACCCGACTCAAACGTAGCCGAAGCGTCCAGAATAGACGCGTTTATCTCGTTACTGTCCGATACATTTACCACTTCCACGTTGTTGGGCACATACGTGTACGTCGTATCCGTATAAAAATAGATTTTGGTAGCGGGATTTGCCGCCACGACATCTTCGCAAAGCGAAAAAGCCTCTTCCACGTTGGCGCTGCCGTAAGTGCACATGTCGCTAATGAGAAGATCGTTTATATCTTCGTTTAACTGCGCGGACGCACTGCGGTCGGCTTCACGAATGAGATATACCGGGTCGTCATTCGCGACGATAACCGACATTGTTCCGTCGTTGCCGAAAACGGTATCCGCAAGACTGAGCACTCTGTTACACGCTCTTTCAAAACGCATTTCGCCGTTGTACTGCGCACGCATACTGGCCGACGCGTCGATAATGGCGATTACTTCGTTGTCCGTGGGCTGTTCGCGCAGCACCTGCACGGGAGTTGCCAAAGCCGCCGCCGAACCTGCCAGAATAAGCACCTGACAAAGAATCAGCAGTAAATCTCTTAGCTTGCTGGTGGGGATACGTTTTTTTCTGTACTTTAAGCTGAGCTTCCAGATATATGTACTGGAAACGAATTTTTGCTGGTAGTTGGGTCTTAATATATAAATTATAATAAGGACGAGTATTCCCAGTAAACCCAACAACCCTAATGGTGTTAAGAATCTCATGACATAATACCCGCCTGTAATAATTCGCCGAACAATACCTTTTCGATGGGCTTATCCGAACTTACCGATATATAATCTACATTCCTTTTTTTACAATAATTGCCGATATCCTCACGGAAAGCCGCCAACGCCTCGAAATAAGCTTTTTGCATCGAACGCGTAATACGGATCTTCATGTTTTTCGGGTCGGACATATCCACTGACTCCGAGTCGATGAGATTGACGCGGCCGTCGTAAGAGGGGTCCACTTCATCGGGAGACAGTATTTGCACCAGCATGACCTGCCTGCGTTTATAGCACAAGTAGTTTACGGCCTTTTTCCAATTGTCATCGGTGAGAAAATCGGAAATAATGACCGTCAAACCGTTGCTCGTACCCGTATCGGGACAGCCGGTAACGCACGCGTCGATATCCACTTCGCCGCCGAACTGAATGTTCTCCAATTCGCCTACGGCTCGGAAAAACGCTGTTTTGCCGACTATATTGCCAAACGGGTTTTCGGCTTTTGAGCCTTGCATAATCTGAAAAGACAATTTATCCATGTTGTGGACTGCCAAAAAACCTAATGCGGCAGCGGTTGCCACCGCGTATGCGCCCTTTTGGACATTGTCTTTGCCCATGGACGCCGAACAGTCCAAGAAAATCTGAACCTGCATTTGTCTTTCGTCAGTGAACAGCTTTAGAAAATACTTTTCAAAACGGCTGAATAGATTCCAGTCTATGCGTCGGATATCGTCGCCCAACTGATATTCTCTGAAATCTGCAAATTCTACTGTCTGGCCGTATGTGTTGACCAAATGTTTTCCGCCGAAATAACCCGAAAGGCTCGTATTTAAGTTTAGTGTCATTGTTTCGAGACGGCTGAAAAAACCGTCGTTCAGATAAGAACCTTTCATATCAACTCCGTTGTTTTTTGTAGTAGATTATTTGGAAGTCTTATAAGTTTTGCTGACTTCGTCCACAATCATCTTGATAACCTGATCGGCGGTAACGCGATCCGCGATTGCCTCAAAATTAAGTTTAATTCTGTGACGCAAAACAGGATAAGCCAACTCGTTGATATCCGAATAAGCCACGTTAAATCTGCCTTTGATGAGCGCAAGCACTTTGGCTGCGGAAATGAGAGCCTGACCTGCACGGGGGCTGGCGCCGACGCGGATGTACTTCTTTGCGGCTTCCGTCGCACATTCTCCGTCCGGATGGGTAG
>USEG01000079.1 GCA_900553555.1 uncultured Clostridia bacterium | reverse complement strand
GCGGTTTGCGCGCTACTGTCGAGGCGCGCGGATATACGGCTTTCGATCCCGGCTCAAACGCGTTTGTAATAGGAACGTCTTTATATATACCCACGGTTTTCTGCTCGTACGGCGGAGAGGCGCTGGACAAGAAGGCGCCGCTATTGAGGAGCGTTGAGGCGCTGGACAAAAACGCATTGCGCGTACTGCGTCTTTTGGGCGACACCCAGACCAAAAAAGTGGAGGCAAACGTCGGCGTCGAACAGGAATATTTTCTGGTGGACAAAAACGAATACGAAAAACGTCTCGATTTGGTAACCTGCGGACGCACGCTGTTTGGCGCCAAGCCGCCCAAGGGTCAGGAGCTTGAGGACCACTACTTCGGAAAAATAAAGGCGCGCGTGTGGGATTACATGAACGCCCTCGACGAAGAATTGTGGAAACTGGGCGTTTACGCCAAGGCAAAACACAACGAAGTGGCGCCCGCTCAGTACGAACTCGTCAATGTTTACACAAACTCCAATCTTGCCGTCGATCAGAACCAGATAACAATGTCGGTCATGAAGTCGGTGGCCGCAAAGTACGGAATGGTATGCCTGCTAAACGAAAAGCCCTTTGCCGGAATAAACGGCAGCGGCAAGCACAATAACTGGTCAATGGCGACCGACCGCGGTGAGAATCTTCTTAAGCCCGGCAAGCATCCGCGCGACAACGTCAAATTTTTGACCTTCTTGGCTGCCGTCGACGAATATCAGGATATGTTGCGCGCGTCGGTGGCTACGCCCGGCAACGACAACCGTCTGGGCGGAAACGAGGCACCGCCGGCCATCGTGTCCATGTTTGTCGGAAAAACCATGGAAGAAATAATAGCGTCTATCGTCAGCGGAAACGAGTATGTCGAAAAAACAGCATCTTCTTCCGGCGTGGTGGGTTCTATCGCCATAACCAAAGACGACACCGACCGCAACAGAACTTCGCCGTTTGCCTTTACCGGCAATAAATTCGAATTCCGTATGGTAGGGTCGGATATGTCGATAGCCGACGCCAACATCGTACTCAACACTGCCGTTGCCGAGGAGCTGGGCAAAATTGCCGACAGCATCGAAAAAGAAGGCGCCGAAAATATCGAGAAAATTCTAAAAGACGTATTTGCGAAACACGGCAGAATTATTTTCAACGGCAACAACTACTCGGCGGAATGGAAAAAGGAAGCGGCAAAGAGAGGACTTGTCAATCTCGCGACAACAGTCGACGCCATTCCCGCGTACGTAAACGACAAAAACATCAAGCTGTTTGAAAAACACGGCGTAATGACTGCCGCCGAAATGCGCAGCCGTTACGAAATCATGGTGGAGCGCTATATAAAGATTGTGGATATAGAGGCGCGCACTATGCTGCACATGGCAAACAGAGAGATTATTCCCGCCTGCATAGCCTTCCAGAAAGACGTTTTGAAGGAACTGTCGCTTAAAAAACAGCTGGCGGACGTGTGCCCGGAACTTAACACAAAGGCGGAGAGCTCGCTTGCCGTCAAACTTTCGGCCGCTACAAGCAAGGCGTCTGCCGCCGTCGATAAACTGACGGGCGACCTGGACAAAGCCTCCGCAATTGGCGACAATTACGAGTGCGCCGTTTTCCACAAGGAAGAGATCTTGACGGATATGAAATTGCTGCGCGCGCAGTGCGACAGTCTGGAAGAGATTACCGACAAAAAACAATGGCCCTTCCCCACCTACAGCGCTCTTCTCAACAGCATAAAGTATTGATATGAACATTGTTTATCGACGCGTGCATAAGACCCGTGTCCCGGACGATGACGCTCTGCCGGGCGGCGCGCATGACATATATCTATACCGCCGGCGGCAAAATACCGCGCGACAATTCGGCAGTTGCGTATATGCGCGACATGTGCGATATGTTCGGGATAAAGCGGCTAAGCGTGTACGGAGCGGACGGTTTGGATGAGCGCGGCTGCGACTGCCTCGGAGCAATTAAAAACGCCGTGGACGAAATGAAGGCATAAAAAATAAAAAAGCGTGTTTGCGGGCAAAATCCGCGGACGCGTTTTTTTGTTCGGATAGGACAATCTTGCGCGGAAAATGCCGATATTAAGCAACAATGTACAATGTATTAAACTTGACTTTTTGCGCTGATTATGCAATAATATTTACAAGTTTAATTTAACTAAAAAAGGAGAAAAAGATGAAAAAGTTTGCATTTATCGGTGCGGGAAGTTTGCAGTTTACCACCAGCTGCGTGCGGGATTTACTAACCTTTCCGTCGTTTAAGGAATGTGAGTTTGCGCTGATGGACATAAATCCCGACAATCTCGCGGCAATAAAGAAGATAGTGGAAAAAATTCTGCTCGAAATGAATTGCGAAAAATGCCGCGTTACCGCCACTACCGACAGAACGGAAGCGTTAAAGGGCGCCGACGGCGTGCTGTGCACCGTCTTTAACGGCGATATCGACGTGTGGGAAAACGACATCATCATTCCCAAAAAGTATGGCGTCGACATCAACATAGGCGACACGCGCAGCGTATCGGGCATTTTCAGAGCGCTTCGCAATATTCCGCTCATGCTGGATATATGCCGCGACATCGAAAAATATTGTCCGCGCGCCGTTTTTTTGAATTATACAAACCCCATGTCGATGTTGTGCGGAGCCATGCAGAAATATTCGGGCGTGGAAGTGACGGGATTGTGCCACAGCGTGCAGCACACCATCGAAATGCTGTCGCAGTGGCTCAATGTGCCGTACGATGAAATTACGTACAAGTGCATGGGCGTAAACCATCAGGCGTTTTACACCGTTTTGGAACATAACGGCGAAGATTTATATCCGCGCCTTAGAAAGCTTTTGGAAGACCCCGAGTACTACAATAAAGAGCAGGTGCGCAACGAAATGTTTTTGAAACTGGGGTATTATGTCACCGAATCCAGCGGCCACAATTCGGAATACAACCAGTGGTTCAGGAAAAGGCCCGACCTCATTGAAAAGTACTGCACGCACGGGACGGGGTGGAATCCCGGACATTACGCTTATTCTCTTGAAGGGCGCAAAGAACGCCGCAAAAATCCGATGAAGCAGTATGACGATTGGATGAAAAGCGAATTTTCCAACAAAAAAAGCCAGGAATACGCCGCCGATATTTTCAATGCACGCATAGGCGACGGAAAGCCGTTTATCTTTAACGGCAACGTAATAAACAACGGGTCTATCCCCAATCTTCCGGCAGACGCCTGCGTCGAAGTGCCGGTGGTAGCGGACAGAATGGGCTTTAAGACGACCATTGCCGGGCCGCTGCCCGAACATCTCGCCATTTTGGTCAACACCACCGCCCGAATAGAGTCGCTCGTGGTGGAGGCGGCGATGCACCGCAGCAAAGAAATGGTGTATCATGCCGTGTATATGGATCCGCTGACTTCCGCCGTCTGTTCGCTGGACGAGATAAAGCGTTTGTGCGACGAATTGTTTGAAGCGGAGGCGCCGTTCTTCGTCGACTATAAGTAAACCAACTTATTAAAGGGCCGTAAATTCGGTCCTTTTGTATTGAATATCTTATATTTTTCGGCGAATTTATAAGAATTTTTATAAAAACTAAACCGTTGATTTGCCGGCGGCATTTTTATATGTAATTGTATTTTTGCCATGTAATACTGCCGCCGTATACAAAAAATTCGTTGTCACAACTTTTTATGCGCCGAAATGTTGCGGCAAAAGCGTATCGTATTGTTGACAAAAGCCGCGGCGATATGATATAATCATACCAAACGACTATGTTTATAATGTTATGATGCGCCGCCTGCAAGACAGCGTGGCGCGCCGCAATTTTTTTTGCATTTCGGAGGTGAAAAATCATGATGGTTTCCACGCGCGGCAGGTACGCTCTCAGGGTGCTTTTGGATCTTGCCGAACATTCGTGCGGCAAAAACATTCCCATGAAACAGGTGGCCGAACGAGAAGGCCTTTCGCTTAAATATCTCGAGCAGATTTTGCCCGTGCTTACAAAACACAAGATGATCGAAGGGGTGCACGGCAAAGGCGGCGGCTACCGTCTTACGCGTGCGCCGCAGGAATATACGATAGATGAAATTCTGCGCCTTACGGAAGGATCGCTCGCGCCCGTATCGTGCATTTGTCCCGACGTGCCCTGTCCGCGCGCCGACCGATGCAAAACTCTTCCCATGTGGCATCAGCTGGACAAGCTTATAAGCGATTTTTTGTCCGGCATTACGCTTGCGGACCTCATGACGGGCGACAGGTGGAAAGACAATCAATAGTTTGCCCGGCAGTCGTGCGCTTAAAAAACAATTGCAACGCTCCTTTATCGATAAGGTGGCGTTGTTTTTTATTACAAACAAATTTTGCGGCCTTAAAAAACGCAAGCAAAATAGATGTCTATCGCGAAAAAATATTCTCTTAGCAGCTGTTCGCGTGGAAAAAGCGAACACCGCAATGTACGCGCTGCGCGTCAAAAAGCGTTAAGAGAAGAGCTGTCTCGCAAATAATATCTTTTTAGCATTTACGGGCGGGCAAAAAGTTTCCCTCGTTAAAACCGGCAAAAAAAAGAGCGGTGCGATTGTTTACGCCGGACGATTTTCGCGTAAAGAGCCGCGTTAAATGGCTGGCCGTTTGTCGGATAAATTGCCGCCTTACGCGCCGCAAACAGCGATAAAAGCGCTTTTCCGAAAGCCGACGCATGGCGCTTGTGACGTTAAGAAAAGCAA
>USEG01000078.1 GCA_900553555.1 uncultured Clostridia bacterium | reverse complement strand
GTGCCGTATGTGCCCGGAAGGAACAAAAGCAAGGAAGAAAGCCATTCGGGAAACTGCGACATGGGCATATATGCTCCGCATATAAAGCCGTACATCGAGCTTATCACGCTGCTTACGGCGGAAATCTGCGCTTGCGTCGACAGAAAAACGTTTATTACCGATGATAACGCAGTGCCGAAGAAGACCAGCGTAACGACGTCAAGGAACAGCAGCATTACGTCTGCCCCGGTCAAAAACCATCCGTTTACCGCCAGGTATGCAAGGCAGCACAAAACTGCCGTAAGCGCCACAATAAGCGTGTTTATAAATGTCGCGACATAGTATCCGAGCGCTAAAACCGACGGTTTTACGGGGGAGACGAGAAAATCTTTTTCCGTGCCGTTCGCCTTGTCCTGAACCATTACCATGTTGGAACAAAACGCAACCGTAATGCAGCATACCGACAGCAAAGATGACACCAGCTGACCTCCTACCAAACCTCTGTAAACGCAATCGCTTACGACAAGGTCGGGGGATATGGCGTTTATCGCCGATCGGAAGGAGTCTTCGTAAACGTTTGCCAGAAAAGTGACGAACAGAATAAGCAGAATTATCGGCGTTATGAGCGAAACGAAGAACAAGCCCTTGTCCTTAAAAAACAACTTAATGTTGCGTTTGATGAATATAAAAAGCGTGTTAATCATAATTGATCCTCGGATTTTTTCCCGGTAACGGAAAGGAAGACGTCGTCCATTTTTCCTTTTACGAATTCGTAGTCGACAAATAGTTCGGGATGGGACGATATTATGCGGGTGGCCTCCGCAGGCGAAGAAACGCTTATTCGGAAGCCATCGCCTGTTTTTTCGTATTGTACGCCCAGTGCGTCGAGTTTGTCGCGCGGGACGCCGTAAACGGTAAGATAGTCGACGGCGTATAGGTTTTTAAGCTGATTGGGAGTGCCCTCCGCGACGGTTTTTCCTTCGTCTATAATCACCACATAGTCGGCTATGGAGGCCTCTTCCATGTAGTGCGTCGTCAAAAAAACCGTCATACCGCGTTCTTTTTGCAGCAGAGTTACGGCATTCCATAGGTCACGTCGCGTTTTGGGGTCAAGACCCGTTGTGGGTTCGTCCAAAATCAGCAGCTCGGGTTCGTGAAGTAAAGCGCGCGCGATATCTGCTTTACGGCGTTGTCCGCCCGAAAGCTTTCCTACGGGCCGCGGCAGAATTTCGCTTAAACCGAGCAATCTGTCCAATTTTTTCAGGCGTTTGTCGAATTCGTCCGACATTATGCCGTAAAAAGCCGCTCTTGTCGCAAGGTTATCCTTTACGGACAGCGCTTTGTCAAGCACCGACGACTGAAACACAATTCCCGTTTTTTTAAGCGCATTTTGCATATTGCAGCCGCTTTCTCCGCATACCGATATTTTCCCCGAATCCGGCTTTAAGGTGCCGCAAATGATGGAAATGGTTGTGGATTTGCCTGCTCCGTTTACGCCGAGAAAGGCAAAAAGTTCGCCTTTTTTGACGCGAAAAGACAAATCGCACACCGCATGTACGGCACCAAAACTTTTATTTAAGCCCGTTATTTCTATAATATTATCCATATTATCTCCATGATTCATGACGATTTTTTTATCAGCAAATAATTGGCCTCATATTGCCGGGAAAGATTGTCGTATATCTGTTCGTCGTTAAGAGAAAGCATGCCCGTCATACTCATGACCGCCGTTCCGAAAGTGTAAATCCACACTCTGTCGTAGATTTTTTTTGCGCTTTCGCCGTCTATGCGGTAGGCGTTTGTTATGGCCTGCGTCGCCATAGCCGCCGCCTTTGAGTCCGTCATGATGATGTTGCCGTGCTTTGGAGCGGGGCGCTGACGCACAAACAAAATGCGGAATAAGTTGGGCTCGTTGATGGCAAACTTGATGGTCTCGGCGCCGATGGTGATGAAAGATGTCTCCGGATGAGCGGCGCAGGCCTGTTGTATACGTTCGTCGAAAAATGCCGCCGCCCGTTTCCACACTTCGGCGCGCAGCTGTTCAATGCACTCGAAAACAGTAAAAATGGGACTGGACGATACGTTTAGTCTTTTTCCCACGGATATCGCCGACATGTCCTTTTCGCGGGCAAGGGCAAAAGCGGCGTCTATTATTTCTTCCCTGGAATATTTGGGCTTTAACGGCATGTTTTTTCTTCTCCTTTTAATATGCATAACGCATGTTATGTAACTGCTGTTATAAATGAATTATACAAAAAATAAAACTTGCCGTCAATGTTTTCGGCAGCAAATTTCGGAGAATTTTTAATATTTACATGAATCTTTACGGATCTTTACGAAAAGGGCGTGTTTTCTATACTATAAAAACCAAAGCCGGCACTCTCTTTTTGCGCGCGGATAATGAAAAGCAGTCAAAACGGAGAGGAGCGCGGATAATGAAACGCCGTCAAAATCAAATTCCCTTGGGAAGATTGGTGGAGATGTCGGCCAAATGTTTGTCGCAGCCTATTATTTCGGCGTTAAACTTGTCGCCGTCGCAGTCCACGACGCTGTACGAGGCGTTGGGCACCCACGGAATATCCTTCATATTTTCCGGCGGAATGTTCTGCCAGACGCACTGTTGCGTGCGGATAACGCCCGCGTGCGTCACAAGAGCTACGGTTTTGCCGGGATTTTCGGCGGCTATGCGCAAAACTTCGTTAAGGGCGCGTTGCTGCACCTGGAGCATGCTCTCGCCGCCGGTGCAGTGCGCAAGGCCTATGTTCGTCAGCCAAAGTGAATAGTCTTCCGGATAAAGCTGCATGAGCTGTTCGGCGCTTTTTTCCTCCCACTTGCCGCCGTCGATTTCGCACAGCGCATAATCGATAATCACCGGCAGTCCGAAGGCGTCGGCAATGGGCCGTGCGGTTTGGCGCGCTCTTTTGAGCGGGCTGGAATAAATTTTGTCTATACTAAAGTTTTTTGCCAGAAATTCGGCGGTTTTTTTGGCCTGAATAAAGCCGAGCTGCGTCAAAGATACGTTTGTTCTTCCCGTAAAAAGACCTTTTTCGTTGGATTTGCTGTAGCCGTGCCGTATAAAAATCAGTTTCACAATAAAAGCCTCGTCTAAATTTTTTTGTCGTGCAGAGAGTCTTCCGTAATGGCTACGTTTTCGGGAGCATGGGGGAAGTGGCACACGAGATACGAATACATCGCGTCGATGATGGTCAGCTGCGTGATGCGCGAATTGAGCCCCAGTATGCGGTAATTGGTTTCGTCGGAGACGGTGGCAAGCACTATGTCGCTTACCTTTTCGATCGGCGATTTACCCATGTGCGTGACGGCTATCGTGACGGCGGAATTTTCCTTTGCAAGCTGCAGTGCGCGCACAACGTCTTTCGACGCGCCGGAGTGGGAGATGCCCATGACGACGCTTTTTTCGTTGGTGTGGGCGGCTGCAATAGCCTGCATGTGGTTGTCGGTGTAGGCGTGCGCTTTTACGCCCAGCCGGAAAAACTTGTGCGCCGCATCCATGGCAATGGACGCCGAATTGCCCAAACCGAATATAAGCACTTCGTCGGCAGCGATAATGGCGTCGCAGGCGCGCTGAAGAGCAACGCCGCTAAGCGCGCGCTTTGTCTTTTCCAGCGAACAATATACGTCGTCGCATATCTTGACGAAAATTTCCTTTGCCGAATCGCCGGGCGTGATGTTTTCGTTTACAGGCCGGTTGTTGGACTGCTTCGCCATGGCGATTTTAAGTTGACTGAACCCGTCAAAGCCCAGTCTTTTTGCAAAGCGCACCACGGTGGCCTCGCTGGTCTGACAGATCTTGGCAAATTCCGTAATGTAAAGAGGAACTTCGTCATCCGCGTGCGTCAACAGAAAATCGGCAATCTTTTTTTCCGATTTGCTGAAATCGTCGTAATTTATTTTTATGTCCAAAATGGTCCTTAACATAAAAACTCCTTTTTGCCCATGCTGAAAATTTTTTTTATTTGCTATAAACAAATTTTAACATATTTTTGCGCGAAAGTCAATCGAAAAGTAAAAATAAAAATTCTTTTCATAAAAAACCCCTTCAAACGCTTGAAATTTATTTTTGTTTATTGTATAATTGTAGACGATAACGGAGCAAAAAATCTAAAATTTATTTTCAAGAGGTGTAAGATGAACGAATTTTTGTTCACTCAGGTGCTTACGGAGCTGGAAGACGCGGTGGGCCGCGAAAACTGTTCGGTAAGAGAAATTGACAAAGTGACGCACAGCGTAGATTATTTTTGGCTGTCGCGCATGTGGGCGGACCGCGGCAAGCGCATGCCGGAGGCGGACTTTATCGTGTCGCCCAAAGACGCCGTTGAGACCAGCAAGGTAATGAAGGTCGCCAACTATTACAATATACCCGTCACCACATGGGGCGGGGGCGGCGGAACGCAGGGCGGCGCCATTCCCGTATGCGGAGGTATTCTGCTGGATACCAAGCGCATGGACAAGATTTACGAAATTAACGAAGAAGGCATGTATATAGAGTGCGGAGCGGGCACGATATACAAGCATCTCGAATGGGCGGCCAACGAACGCGGCTATGCCACCATGCACTATCCGTCGTCGCTTACCTGTTCGACGGTGGGCGGATTTTTAGCGCACCGCGGCATAGGCGTGGTGTCCACAAAGTACGGAAAAATAGACGACATGGCGCTTAGGATGGAAATTGTTCTTCCCAACGGAGACATAATATATACGTCGCCGGCTCCAAAGCACGCCGCCGGCCCCGACCTCAACCAGATATTCATCGGCAGCGAAGGCACATACGGCATA
>USEG01000077.1 GCA_900553555.1 uncultured Clostridia bacterium | reverse complement strand
TCGCTGGCACGTTCATAGTGGGTCAGACGGGTGGGATCGTATTCTTTTGTCCAGTGGAGGGCGTTTTCAAAGCAGATGCCGTAGCCTGCTTCGTTGCCCATGGACCAGATGATGACGCAGGCGCGGTTTTTGTCGCGCGTCACCAACATTTTCTGGCGTTCGACCATGGCGTATTCGTACTCCGGCTGCTGCGCTATATAGCCTTCGGGGCGATTGAGCTCGCCGCATACGCAGCCATGCGTTTCCAGATCCGCCTCGTCCAATACGTAAAAGCCGTATTTGTCGCACAGATCGTAAAACTGCGGACAGGACGGATAATGCGACGTTCTTATGGCGTTGACGTTGAGCTGTTTCATGAGTTTAAGGTCGGTCATGATGTCGTCCAGGCTGACGGCAGCGCCTTTTTGCGGATGAAAATCATGACGGTTGACGCCGCGCAGCTTTATCGGCATGTTGTTTAGCAAAAACACGCCGTCCTTTATCGTTATTTCGCGTATGCCCACTTTTTCGCGTATAAATTCGCCGTTTGCCGTAATGTCCATGTCGTACAGATAGGGCGTTTCGGCGCTCCACAAATGCGGGTCGCTCACCTTAAAGGCTATCGTTTCGCCTTGCCTGACGCTTTTTGTCATGCCTTCAAACGTGACGAGGGCGGAGATTCCTTCCATTAGACGGAAAGTAACCTCTCCGTCCGCCTTGGTCTCGATTTTGTAATCCACTATGTGCTGCTGCGGACGCGTAAGAAGATATACGTCGCGGAATATGCCCGTAAAACGCCACTTGTCCTGGTCTTCGAAATATGTTCCGGCGCACCATTTCAGCACCAGCACGTCCAACTTGTTTTCGCCGTCGACGATATATTCGCTTATGTCGAATTCGCTCACTCTGTGGCTTATCTGACTGAATCCGACGTATTTGTCGTTGACGTACAGATAAAAACAGCTGTCTACGCCCTCGAACAAAATATACTGACTGCCGCTTTTTTTGACGTTGAAACGGCGGCTGTAATGGTAGGTCGGGTTTTCGGTAGGCACATAGGGCGGATCAAACGGTATGGGATAATTGACGTTGGTGTACTGAAAATAGTCCAGCCCGTAATATTGCACGCAGGAGGGGACGACTATGTCTTTTTCGGGTTCGTTCGCCAAAAAATCCGCCGCCTCGGCCGCCTCGGGACTCTTGTAGGCGCGTATTTTCCAATTGCCGCAAAGCGACATAAATCTGCTGCTTTGCGTGCGGTCCTCGTTCCATTCCTCCTTGTCCGCAAAAGGTATATAATAGCTTCGCGGCGGCAGTGTTGCCTCATAACCAAACTGAGCGTATAATTTCTTCACGGAATTTTCCTCCTTGCCGGGCACAGCGATGCGGCGCGCGGCGATGATATTTGCTACATAAATTATATATAATTTCTGCTGTATTTTGCAAGCGAAATAAAGGTACAAACTTGTCTTTTTGCGGTCGCCGCCATGGCAAAAATGTCCTATTTTTACCCGCTAATTACGGCAGCTCGGGACAATTTTCTATTTCCCTGTACATGATATAAGCGTCTTTTATCGTATTGAGACGCGCACGGAATTGTTTGAGGTCCTTGCCGCCGGCAAAATAATACGGCAGATGCTTGCGTATGTTTACGGCGGTAAATTCCGCTCCGAAATAAAAGGTCATATACTCCAAGTGTTTTAAGAGCATGGCTTTTTTCGACGCGGGTTTCTTCTGCCGGGCAAAAATATCGGCGTTACCCAAGGCGCCCCTTCCTATCGCCACGCCTTCCGTCATATTAAGACGTATGTCGAGATTGTCGCGTTTTACGTCGCCGTTGCCGAAAACCGGAATATCGGCAGACGACGCGATTTTGCAGATGATGTCCCAGTCGGCAAAGCCCGAATAGCCCTGTTCGGCGGTTCTACCGTGCACCGTAAGCGCCGCGGCTCCGCTTTCTTCCGCCATTTTGGCAAACTCCGCCGCGCATATATCGTCGTCGTAAAATCCCGCGCGGAACTTTACCGTCACGGGGCGCCCTCCCGACGCCGACACAGCCGCCTTGATTATTTCGGACGCTCTGTTAAAGTCCCTCATAAGGTCGCTTCCTTCGTGGTTTGACACCACTTTGTGCGCGGGGCAGCCCATATTTATGTCTATAATGTCAAATGCGCTAAGCTCCGGACGGCTGACCGCCTCGAAAAAGTCTTTCGGCTCCGAGCCGAACAGCTGTACGCATGAAGGGCTTTCGTTGGGCGCCAAACGCAGCATCTCCACGGTCTTTTTACTGCCGTAAATAAGCCCCTTCGCGCTTATCATTTCCGTCGTTGTAAGCGCCGCTCCATAATCGCGGCAAAGACGGCGGAAAGCTACGTCTCCGAACCCCGCCATGGGCGCAAGCGTAACGTTGCCGTTAAGAGTAACGTTGCCTATTTTTATGCTCATAATACTTTTTCCGCCGCCGACGCGCAGTCCTGCGCATCCGCCGTAGATTTAAGCTCGGCAAACTCTTTTAGCATCAGCTCTTCCGCCGGCATATTTCTCACCGCCGCCAGCATAACAGCCGCGGACAACAATTTTTTCATGCTGTTTTCGTCGGCGCCGTCCAGATTTTTCATTATGCTGCCTTTAAGCTTTTCGGCGGTGATATCCGCACCCGCCTTATTTGCCTTGCGCACAAACTTATAGAGCAGCATTGCGGCGGGAAAATTCTCGGGCAGACGATTGAGCTGTTCGGCAAGCGTTGAATAATGTTTTTCTTTGGCTTTGGCTTTTTCCCAATAAAAAAGCGCTTCTTCCGCATTGTCCGCCTTATTTTCGCCGAAAATATGCGTGTGTCTGCTCACAAGCTTGACGCACAAATCGTTTATAACGTCGTTTATGTCAAAGTCGCCCTCCTTTTCGCTCATGTCGGCGTGGAATACCGCCTGCAGAATGACGTCGCCCAATTCCTCTTTAAGATTTTCGTTGTCGCCGCGGTTTATTGCGTCCACCGCTTCGTACGCTTCTTCCAACATGTTGACGGCTATGCTCTCGTGCGTCTGAGCGCGGTCCCAGGGGCATCCGTCGGGCGCGGTAAGGCGTTTCATGATGTACAGCAAGTCGCAATAGCCGTAACGCTTTTTACCCACCAGCCGGACGTCCTCGTCAAGGTATATGCTGGAGCCCTGCTTTATGTCGGCATGGTCCAGTTCCGAAAGCTTGACGTCAAAGGCGGTTTTTCCGCTGGTAAGGCGCACACGATAATCGTCGGGATAAAATTTCATGAGAGCGAGTTTGACGTCGCCCGCAACGAACTTATCGTCTATCTGATAAACCAGCAGCGGAAAGCGCGTGTCGATGTTTTCCGCCCGGCCTATATCGTACGCGGACAAGGTCATAAAACTGCCCGACGGCAGGCGGCTGCGGTTGTCGGCAACGCCGGGAATTATCTCCGTACGGGTTTTTTCCGACAGCTTTTTAACGACGGTATCGCCAAACCCGTCTCCCATCGTGATATATACGACTTTATCGCACTGCTCCGCGCGGACAAGCAGAAATTCTACTATATATTCGTCCAGCTGCTCGTAGCTTTCCGCCTGTGAAAATTTTTCGCACAGCGGCTGCGATTTATAGCGCGTTTTGGTGCGCGAATACAATTCTAATGCGCTCTTTATGGCTTTTTTACCGCGGACGGTAATATCTCCGCTCTCCAAGCCCGTTCCGACTACAGTTATCATACAAACCTCCTTTTTTTCCACGGCAATTATGCCATATCGACAAAAAAAAGTCAATTATTTTATTGCCCGGCGGTAGTTTTCCTACGCTCTTGACAAAAGCCGATAAGCGTTATATAATATTATCAAACAATGCCGGCGGCGGCAAAACACCGCGTTTTACGGCAAAATATTATATAGAGGTGCAACAAATTATGACGCTCGAACAATTCAAAAAAGAAAAGATAGCCGCAATGAAAGCTCACGACTCCGTGCGCGTGGAGGCGCTTAACAATATCATTTCAAAGCTCATGCTGCTTACTATCGACCTGCGCGCCCAGGGCAAAGAACCTACGGACGCGGACATAGTAAAAGTACTGCAAAAATGCGAAAAGGAGCTGACCGAGGAGCGCGAAGGCTTTATTAAGGCCGGCCGCGACGAAAAAGTAGCCGCTCTTACCGCCAATATCGACGTCGTTAAGTCTTATCTTCCCCAGATGCTCGGCGATGACGAAATTAAGGATATCATCGCTAAGCTGGAAGACAAGTCCACTCCCTCCGTGATGAAATACTTCAAGCTCAACTATGCCGGCAAAGTGGATATGAAAAAGGTAAGCGACATCCTAAAAACGCTTTGATGCAGCCCCTTATGACAAACGTTTCGGCGTCGGACGCCGCCGAGCTGCCCGTCGCCTGCGCCGATACGATAATAGACAACAGCGTGCGCGACGCCATGAGCCGCCCCGCAAGAAGGACGATGATGGCGCTGTGTATTCTTTTTTTCGTCTGCGCGGCGATAAATGCGGCGTATATCTTCGCCGGACGGGGAAGACTGTACAACAACGTCGCGGTGGCGGTATTGCTGTGCGCCGCCGTCGTAACACTCGCCTTTTATTTTTCCGAAAGAATTCTGGCTGTTAAAAGAAGACGTATTCCCACGCTCAACCGCTATTGTTTTTTTCGCACTTACGTCAGCGTCGCCGTATACCGCGACGACAGTCAGATTTTGAGCGAAGACGTCTTTTACCGCGACATAATAAAGCTGCGCGTTACAAAAAAATTTATATTTCTTTTTGTCAACAAAGTGCAGGCGTATGCCGTAAACCGCGGCGCTCTTCCCGACGGACTGGACAAAAAAGTGATTGCCGCCGTCA
>USEG01000076.1 GCA_900553555.1 uncultured Clostridia bacterium | reverse complement strand
GGAGCCGCAAGTCAGCGAATACGTCTTTTCGTCGTAAGTATAAACGCCGCCGTCCAGCTTTTCGATGCGTATGCATCCTTCCACGCCGCTGGGAATCTGGGCGAATATTCCCCATTCCGTCACTCCCGTGATTTTTGCCGGATAAACTTCGCCTATCTTCTTACGCATGAATTTTGCCACCAGCACATCGTCGACCTTTCTTTCGGCTTCTTCCGCGCGGCGTTCGCTTTCACTGGACAGTCTGGCGACATCCTGCACCCACAGCGAGAACTTCTGTTTGACGACGGACGCGTCCAGCATATACTGTTTTATTATGCGATGCGCCGCCAAGTCGGGATATCGTCTTATTGGCGACGTAAAATGGCAGTAATCGGTAAAATTAAGGCCGTAATGCCCGTCGTTGGTCGTCTTATATTCGGCCTTGGACATGGAACGCAGCGTCGCCATGTTGACAAGACTGCGGTATCTTTCGGGCGTGTTTTTCAGCATTGCCGCAATTTCCGCGGGTTTAGGATCTTCGCTTAGTTCTATTCCCAAGGTCTTTAGCAGTTCGATGAGCGACTGAATTTTGTCGGGCGGCGGCGTGGCGTGAACGCGGTAGACAAAGGGCACTTTCTTTTCCGAGAACATGGCGGCGACAGCAGAATTTGCCGCCAGCATAAACTCTTCTATCAGCTTGTGCGCGTCGTTTCGCACGGCGGCGCGGACATCGGTTACTTCGCCTTTTTCGTCCACGTCTATTTCCGTTTCGATAAAATCAAACTCCACCGAACCGTTGTCCAGGCGCTTTTTCTGCAAAATTTTATATAGATCGCAGGCCGCGTCCAGCATGTCCGAAAGGGGAGCAAAACGGCGGCGCATATTTTCATCACCCTGCATATAGGCGTAAATTTCGTCGTAGGTTGTCCTGGCGGCAGATCTTATTATGCCGGAAGCCATGCGGCGCGCGGTAACTTCGCCCTGGGCGGAATAATCTATTATGCAGGACAGCACCAGTCTATCTTTGCCTTCCACCAGCGAACATAAGTCGTCGCACAATTTTTCGGGCAGCATGGGAATGACCCGGTCGGCAAAATATACGCTCGTGCCGCGCCTTAGCGCAGTCTTGTCTATCGCGCTGTCCTGCACGACATACTCGGAAACGTCGGCTATATGCACATAAAGGCGATATCCGCCGCCGGGCATTCTTTTTACGCATATTGCGTCGTCGAAATCTTTAGAATGGGCGCCGTCAATTGTTATTACTTTGTCGTTTGTAAAATCTTCTCTCCCTCTGTTTTTCTCTTCGGGCGCTTTGTCACGGATTTTGTCGGCCTCCGCCTGCACTTCCGGCGAAAACCGCTCTTCTATTTTGTAAGAACGTATCACGCTAAGCACTTCCGCGTCGGTATTGCCTTCAAGGCCGAGTTTCTCTATTATATAACATTCGGCGGCGGCGCCGGTGTTCGTAAATTTCGCGTACACTTTTTCGCCGCTAAAATAATCTGCGGAACTATCCGCTATTTTTACGACGGGCGGCAGACCGCGCAGATCGGGCTGAACTTCGTCGCCGCGCACCGTTCCCACGAAACATATATTGGGACGCTCCAGAATTTCCGCCACTTCGCCTTCGCCGGCGCCGGATTTTTTGGATACGACAAATACGCGCACGACGTCGCCGTCTATGGCTCCGTGCAAACAGCTGCCGGCGATAAACAAGTCTCCCGTCCCGTCATCGGGCACGAAAAACGCATAATTTTTTCCCGTCCCGTCGATTTTTCCTTTAAGCAGCTTCTTTTTGGACAATTTTGACAAGGCCGAAGACGCCGCCTTTACTTTTTTTGATGGTCTTGCGTTAGTCTTTTTGGGGGCAGAACGCGTTCTTTTCTTTAAGCGTTCTTTGCCCGCGCTTTTTACTCTTTTCATACAATTACACCTCTCTCAACAAAAAAGACGGGTCACTTCTCCGTGCGCCCGTCTTCGAATATTCATTTGATTTAGATTGCCTGACCTCTGTAAATGATGACCGTTACAAAGAACAGTATGATGAGAACAGCCGTTGCAATGCTGAAAATAATCATCAGTTTTTTGATAAGGCCTTCGTTCATGTGCGATTTATTCTGGGAATAAAACGTCTCGTTGGTCTGGCTGCCGGTAATGACGTTGCCGTTTTCCTTTCCGGCAGGCGCCACAAGCGCAAGCACAATTACGCATGCGCAGCACAATACCGCAAGCACCATCAATACAATTCTCACCGTAGGGAAGGAGTTGGCAATCCAATCGGCTACACCCAGTAAATTAGTCAATCTATTATTCATAATTCCAATACCTCGTCAAAACAATTGAGCCGAACAAGCGGGCAAAACAGTTTCGGCGCAACGCCGCTAAAATAAAATTACTCGTCAAAAAATTGCCCTTTATCGACAAATCTGCTTTATTATATCACAATTTACAAGATAGTGCAAGCGTTTTGACTAGCATTTTTGCATATTATTTGCTATCAGCCGCGCGCACAGCTCGATTATACGCTCTTCGTTTTCCGTAAAAGGCTCGTCCGACAGCGCGATGACGGCGCCGTCCGGACCTTTTCCGCCCGTCACCGGACAGATGTAACACCCCGCATATTCCTCCGCCGCCTCACCGAAAACCGAAACAGGGGACATGTTCCCGGGCTTGTAGCCGGCAATTGTCTCCGCCAGCCGCAGCGAAATGTCTTTCGACTCGAATACGCCGTGCTTTTTGCCGTGAGCGCATATTATCTTGCGCCTGTCGCACGCCAGCACGGTCCAGCCGAATTTTTCGCTAAGGAACTCCGCCGCCGTATCCGCCGCTCTTTTGAATTCGGCGCCCATATCCACGCGCTTTAATGTAATCACGCCGTTCTCGTCGGCAGAAATCTCCATGGGGTCGCCTATGCCGATGTCGTAGGCGCGTCTGAATTCCCTGGGTATTACGATGCGTCCCAAGTCGTCCACTCGTCTTACTATTCCGGTTGTTCTCATCGTATGTAATCTCCTTTTTACTGTGCTTATTGTATGTAAAACAGGAAATTTTATACAATATTTACATAGTGAAAAGGACAAAAAACAGCGCAACGTGCAATATCAGAGCCAGCACGTTTACCACCGCAAAATACCAGTGGTTGGTCTTGTGGCGGCAAATTATCATCGCGCTCAGTCCGCCCGCCGCGCCCAAAAACAGCGAAAACAAAAGCAGCGTCTTTTCGCTTATGCGCCACGAACCCTTTTTTGCCTTTGCTTTGTCGACGGCATATAATACAAAAGTTATGACGCTTATTATTATTACTGCAATGAGATAAATTTTCCAATACATATGACTTTTTATTTCCGGCAATCTCTTAGCGCCAAATCCGCCGCCAACGGCCAGTCCGTCTGAATAATGTCAAACTGCATTTTCGCAAGCTCCTTCCAGCCGTAACCGTCGCCGCGACGCAGCGATTCGTCATCGCTGAGATGCGCTGCAAGCACGGCTTTTTCGTTGTAAATAATGGCGTTTGCCCAAACCAGCAGTCCGCGGTCGTGCATTTTTAATATGTAATCTTCGGAGGCTATTTCCGCTGAAAGATTTTCGAAAAGCGCCTCTATCCCTATATATTTGATATTGCGCCGCAAGAGCTCGTCGCTCACGTCGTCGCGTTCTCCGGCAATACCCATGTACATGAGATCGGGAGCATATTTTTCCACCATATCGAAGTATTTTTGCTCCGCCGGCGTCTTTACGATGACCTGACGTTCTACGCCGCACTTTCTTATCTCCCGCGATATTCCCTCTATATCCGTCCAGTACTTGTCGACGTTGATATAAACCTTGTCCTTCATGAGGTCGAACGCCTGCTTAAGAGTGGGAATTGTGTAATGCGTGGGCACCTCGTCCATGTTTAGCAAAGTAAGTTGACGGACTTCTTCGGCAGTCATATCGGAGATATACTTTCCGCACTTTAAAAACACCGGTTCGGTGCCGGGGTGAAAACAAAAATATTCGCCGTCTTTACTTATGGAGACGTCTATCTCCACCACTTCGGCGCCCTGATCCATGGCTATTTTGTATGCGGCAAGCGTGTTGCACGGAATATTAGCGCCGCTTACTCCGCGATGCGCCGCCAAAAAGGGACGGCGGTAATTTCTGCAATTGTCGAAAATACTCTTTGAAAAATCCAGACTCATGTCTTTCCTCCTAAAACAAACTCCGTAGCCGCACTTTTTCTCCGGATGTCCGGCAGAGAAAGTCATTTACAGTTCGACGCGCGATTCGAGCGCGCGGGACAGAGTGGCCTCGTCGGCATATTCTACTTCGCTGCCCATGCTTATTCCCTGGGCAAGGCGCGTCACCTTTACTCCGGCCGCTTTTACTCTTTTGGCAACGGTAAAAGCCGTCGCCTCACCCTTTACATCGGGGTTGGTGGCGATAATGACTTCTTTCACGCCGTCCAGACGGTTAATAAGTCCGTCGATATTGAGATCGTCCTCGAAAACGCCGTCGATGGGGCTTATCACGCCGCCCAAAACATGGTACACCCCCGTAAAGCCGCTAACCCGCTCCATCGCGAGCACATCCTTTGGATAACTTACGACGCATATAACGCTTTTATCGCGTTTTTGGCATATCTCGCACACCGGCGTTTCCGAATAATTGCCGCAAACGCTGCATTTCCCTACGCGCTCTTTTACCTCGCTTATTGCGGAAATCAGCGCCGCGGCCTGCTCGGACGGCCACTCGACAATGGCGTAGGCATAACGCTGCGCCGTTTTTTTTCCGACGCCGGGCAGCTTACTAAGTTCGTTAACCAGTTTTTCGATGCTTTCCGGTTGTTTTATCATAATCCGAGATTGCCTGCCATGGGCATAAGTTCGCGTTCTTTTTCGGCGGCTTTGTTAAGCGCGTCGTT
>USEG01000075.1 GCA_900553555.1 uncultured Clostridia bacterium | reverse complement strand
CTACGGCGCGGTAAAGGGCGGCGCGGCGCTGGCGGAGAAGTTGTGCGGCGTTTACAATTTTGACGGACCGGGCTTTACGAAAAGTTTTTATACCACGGAAGAATTTGCCGCCGTCAAGGACAAAATTCTCACTATTATTCCGCAGCTTTCGGTAATCGGCAGACTGTTTAACCATGAAGAGTCGGCGATGATAGTAAAAAGCTGTTTTGCCGGTCTTTACCAGCACGATCTTTTCTCTTGGGAAACCGAGGGCGACGCGTTTGTGACAGTGCCGAAAATGGACGAGCTTTCCGATAAGGTGCAGGCAAAGGTAAACGAAACCATGGCCACTTTGTCCGAAGAGCAGTGCAAGGTTTTCGTGGACGGCCTGTTTTCGCTGCTGTATTCCACCGATTCGTTTACGCTTACGCAGCTTATGACCAACCGCGGAAAACTGTTCGGCAACTTTTTTAAGTGCGACGCCAAAACGCGGCGGGCGTTGCTTTCGATGACGATGAATCTGCTTTCGGACAGATATGTGCGCGAGATGATTTTCGCCACATTGCGCGAGGCAAAGAAGATGCAGGCGAAAAAGGAATTCGAAGCGCGTTCCATTGTGTCCGGCAAAATCGAAAATGCCATCGAGGCGGTGGGCATAGCGATAGAGGACGACAAGACTGCCGCCGGGAAAAAAACATCTTAAACGGAGAACAAAATTATGAAAACAGCTATTATATGTGCAATGGAAAGAGAATCGGACGCGCTGCTCGGATATGTCCAAAACGTACGCGCGGAAAAGAGAAGCGGCGTGGAAATTTACACGGGTACAATATCCGGAAAAGAAGTGGCGGTCTGTCGGTCGGGGGTGGGAAAAGCCTTCGCGGCGGCGGCGACCGCTGTGCTTATCGAACGCTTTTCGCCCGAAACGATAATAAGTTCGGGCGTAGCGGGCGGAGATGCGTCGTTAAAGCCCGGAACGGTTTTTATCGCCTCCCGATCCGTCGAACACGATTATTTTGTTCCCGACGAGCCGGTGCGCTATTTTCCGTCCGACCAAACGCTTTTATATAGAGCACAGAAGGAGTGTTTGTCGGAAAAGTGCGAATTTTTTGCCGGCACGATAGCCAGCGGCGACTGTTTTGTCACGGGCGAACAAAAAATAGCGGAGCTCAAAAACAGATTTTCGGCGCTCGCCTTCGATATGGAATGTGCCGCCATCATGAAAATCTGCGCCGCCGCGGGCGTAAAAAGCGTCTGCATACGCGTCATATCCGACAACGGCAATGACGACGGTATGAAAAGTTATTATGATTTTTTGGACAGAGCGGCGCATAGAAGCGCGCACATAATTGCAAAAATGTTGGAAAAAATGTAAAAACACCTGCAAAAACGATTAAATTAAATACTATGCGTGGCATAGTATTTTTTATTTATGCGCCGTGAATATAATTTTTCAGCCGAAAGATAATAACATTAAGATGTTACTCACTCTCATAAAATCTATCATAACCTTTTTTCTCATATTTTTCGTGGTGCGGCTCATGGGAAAGCGCCAGATAGGCGAAATGCAGCCCTTCGAATTGGTGATTACATTAATAATTGCAGAGGTAGCGTGCATACCTATGAATGACCCGTATATTCCCATTTATTACGGAGTGGTGCCGATAATAGTTTTGTCGTTTTTACAGATTGTGTTTTCCTTTCTGTCGGAGAAGTTTGTGTCGGTGCGCCGGTTCGTTAGCGGCAGAGCCATTACCGTCATCGATATGCACGGCATAAATTACGACAATCTGCGCCGCCTTAACATGAATGTCAGCGATCTTATAGAGGCCGTGCGTTCGGCGGGATACCCCGACCTTAGCAAAATAGCCTACGCCATAATAGAGACAAACGGCAAAATATGCGTGGTGGAAAAAACCGACGGAGGTCCGACGCTTCTGCCGGTGTCGGTGGTTTTAAGCGGCAAATGGCAGGAGGGCAACGTCGCCATGACGGGACTTGACAAACAGTCGCTCCTTACCCTTATAAGTCAAAAGGGCGGCAGTCTTAAAAACACCGTTTACGCAGACGTTAGACAAAACGGACGCGCGTACGTCTTTCCTTCAAAAGGAGAATGTTATTGCGGCGACGTGCGCCTAAGCGGAGGCGGATGGTGAAAAAACTCATAGTGATAACGGCGCTTTTTTTATTGATAACGGCGCTGGCGGCAGGGGAAATTTATATTGATACGACGCGTTACACGGCAGTCGAAAACAAGCTGACGGCGCTTAGCGGCGCAATAGAAATAAGCGGCGACGCCGGCTTTTCGGACGACATAAAGCGGCTTTACCGCGACGTGTACGACGAGTGGGAAAGGTATGACGATTTGTTTTTGGTCTTTACCAACCACAACGTCATACGTTCGCTGGGCGAAAAATTCATATATCTCGGCGCGTATATAGACGCCGACGCCTATTCGGACGCCTATTCTACGGCAAAGGCGATCGCCGGCATCATAAAAGAGGTAAAACGCGAAAAATATCCGCTTTTGGGTAACATATTTTAATTGCCAAGGCAAAATAAATCGTGTATAATTAAACCATGAAATTCATCGAGCTTAAAAAGCATTTGCAAAGCGGCGCGCTGTCTCCCGTCTACTGGCTGGTGGGCGAAGACGACCGTGTGGCGGAACGCGCCCGCGATATGCTGCTAAAAAAAGTGGACGCTCTGCCGGAGCTCAACGTCACCGTCTTTGACGAAAATGCCGACATAAGCGCCGTCGAAGCGTGTTGTCGCAGCTTTCCGCTGCAGGCGCAGTACCGAGCGGTGATAGTGCGCGGCTATTCGGGCGCTCTGGACAGAATGAAAAATTATTTCGAGCGTCCCCAGGCGAGCACGATACTTATATTCATGTCTACGGAAGTGACAAAAAATCTTTCGCCCTATCTCAAATTCATCAACTTGGTGGAGTGCGGAAGACTGCCGCGCGAGACGCTGGTTGCTTACATAGCGAAACGCGCAGCCAAAGGCGGTTCGACAGTCACCCGCCCCGCCGCGGAACTGCTCATCGACTATACGCTCGGCTACCTTGCCGCAATAGAAAACCAAGTGGATAAACTTACCTTAATCACCGACGCCATACGGGAAGACGACGTGCGCGAAAACGTCTCCGCCTCGTCCGAATATAAGATATTCGAACTGTCCGACGCCATCAACAAAAAGGACGGAAAAAGGGCAATGACGATATTGCGTGCGCTTTTGTCCGACGGCTATGCCCCGTCGGCGGTGCTGGGCATGCTGGAAGGACAGTACAGACGCATGATGTATTCGGTGCTCAACCGCGGCGACGAAAATCTCGCGGCGCGTCTCGGCGTAAAGGAAGGGGCCGTGTACATGGCGCAGAAGGCAGCGGCAGGCAAAAAGGCTTCGGCTCTTAAACGCGCCTATGACATAGCGGCGGAGTACGAACGCGCCGTCAAAAACGGAGTTATGGGCGATAAAGACGCCGTTTTTTCGGCGGTATTACAGGAACTTCAGCTGCAATAAGCGGCTTTGCAAAAAAAATTGCCGCTTTGCCGAAAAATTACGCTTCAAAGAATTGCTAAATTTCCGCAAAAAATGTATAATAATTAAAAAAGGAACCAAGAGGAATGTATGCAAAGCTTTATTAACAACTTAAAAGAGTATTTTGCGACGCCGCTCGATACCTGTCTTATCATTTTGGACATGGTGATTTTGGCAGTCGTGACGTATCTGATGTGCGCGTTCCTGCGCAAAAACAATGCCGCGCGGCTTATAAAGTTATTTGCGGCGGCGACAATCATCGGCGTATGTTTTTATTCGCTGCGCGACAAGATGCCCGTCACGGGATACATTATGTCCTTTGTGGTGCTCATCGTAATATTTGCATATTTTACCATGTTCCCGCACGAACTCAAACGCGGCTTGTGGAAAATAGCCAGCCCGCGTGAAAGCGCCGGAATATATACGGCAAAATACGACTGTTCGTACGAGGAACTTCAACAGTCCGTTACCGAAATCGTAAAGGCGGTGCAAAATATGTCCAAGCGCAACGTCGGCGCGCTCATCGTCATCGCCACCGACGACTTGCCCATGCACATCATCGAGAGCGGAACGCGTCTGGACGCATACGTTTCCTGCCAGCTGCTGGAGAGTATTTTCAACACCAAGGCGCCGCTGCACGACGGAGCGGTTTACATACGCGGAGACAAAATTATCGCCGCCGGCTGCTTTTTGCCCCTTACGCAAAAAATAGACGTGGATAAGGATATCGGCACGCGGCACAGAGCGGCTATTGGCGTCACGGAAGAATACGACCATCTGGCAATAATAGTTTCGGAAGAGACGGGCATAATTTCCGTTGCCCGCGGCGGCGAAATCGAGAGATATTACGACAGCGAAATGCTCACCGACGTTCTCGAACAAAACTGCGGACTCAGAGCGACGCTGTCCACAAGCGGAAAGAGGAGGAAAAAATAATCATGGCGGACAAGAAAAACAAGACGGGCGGCAAATTCAAAGCGTTTTTGCGCGCCGTGTTCGTAAAAAACATCGATCTAAAGATATTCGCGGTATTGTTCGCCGTCATCGTCACGCTGCTTGTGGCGGGATTGGGCGGAAAAAGCGACAACCGACAGGCCGTCATCGAAATGCCTCCGCCGTCAACGTCGCAGTTTGTAGAGTTGTAAACGTCGTACGGCGGTTTTTACATAGGTCAATAAAAAGCTCCTGCCTTTATTTACGGCGGGAGATTTTTTTGTAATAACCGAAATTCATGAACACACGGCGTCTTTTCGTAATACATACTTACGAGGAGAAAAGTATGCCAAAGGTCATGAAGTTCGGCGGCAGTTCGCTAAGCGATTATCGCTGTTTTAAAAGGGCGGCGCAAAGCATAAAAAGCTGCGGCGCGGA
>USEG01000074.1 GCA_900553555.1 uncultured Clostridia bacterium | reverse complement strand
CGCCACGCTGATAAGCTGGGCGAGCACCGTCGCTATCGCCGCGCCGATAGGACCCATACCCAGCGGCACGAGAAACAATATGTCCAGCCCGACGTTTAGCAGCGTGGAAATGACCAAAAATACCAACGGCGTTACCGAATCGCCGTATGCCCGCAGGATGCCGCATATAAAGTTGTAACCCATCTGCGCGATAATGCCGATGAAAATAACGAAACAATATTCGTACGCCGCGTTGTACACCTCGGGGTTTTCGGAAGTTACGTTTATAAGCCGCAGCATGGGCGTCAGCAGCAGCGTGGACGCCAGCGCGAGCACCGCCGATATAAGCACCGACAGGTACACCTGAGTCATAAAAGATTTTCTCACTCCGCTTATATCGTTTGTGCCCACTTTACGCGCCGTTATTACGCTGAATCCCGCCGTACAGCCGAAGGCGAACTGCAAAAATATAAATGTCAGCGGGAAAGTGTCGTTTACTCCCGCCACTTGTTCCGCCGAGAGCACCTGTCCGCAGATGATAGCGTCGGTCAGCACATAAATCTGCTGCAGAAAATACGATAACATTATCGGGACGGAATATTTTATTATTACTCTCCACGGCTTGCCCACGGTGAGGTCCACGGGCTTTGCCCATTCCGCCAACTTTTGGAACAAAGTTTTTTTGTGCGACGAATTTTCCATTGCAAAACCTCTTTAATAAAGTTTTCGTCACTTTCCCTCGTCGTCCGCTCGGTTATTTTTCGAAAAATGCCACGGCTATTGCGCCCGGCCCTATGTGCGTGCCGATGGTCGCGCCTATCATACGCCTTGGAACGGCTTGAGTGTGCTCCTTCCATATATGAGAGCAGTCGGATATATACTTGTCCAGCACCGTGGAGTCAAGACCGCTGTACACACAGCCGTACGGCATGGTAAAGTCGATGCCGGCGGTGCTTTCTATCATCTTATTCAATAGGTTGTTACCCTTTTTCGAACCTATCGCCTTGCCTACAAGCTTTATTTCTCCGCCATGCAGCGATATAACCGGCTTAATGTTAAGCAGCTCGCCCGAAATGCACTTGATGGCCGATATGCGTCCGCCTTTTCGCAAATATTTCAGCGTGTCCAGCAGCGCCAGCAGCCGGATTTTTTTCTTTTTTTCCTCCAAACTATTGTAAGTTTCGTTAAGGCCTTTGCCTTCGCCGCGCAGCCGCACCGCGTATTCGACGAGAATGCGTTCGCCTATGGCGACGTTAAGGCTGTCTAACACTTTGACTTTGCCGTCGTATTTTTTGGCCGCCTTACGGGCCTGTTCGCACGTACCGGACAATTTTCCGGACATGACTATAATAATAACCGCGTCCGACTTTTCCAGCTCTTTTTTTATTGCCTCGTCGAAGACGTATTCGGAAATCTGACTGGTTTTGGGAATATCGCTGCATTCGATGAGCTTTTCGAAAAATTCCCTGTGCGTCAAATCGTACCCGTCGCGGTATATCTCGTCGCCGAAGGTTATTTCCATCGGCAGCAACGTAACTCCCATCTGCTGCGCTTCGTCAAGTTCGATATCCGAAGCAGAATCTACAATTATGCTAAAAGACATAAAAACCTCCTGGTAAACTCCATTTTTAGCATTATTTTATCTCTTTGCCGTCTGTTATGCCGTACAGCGGCGATACTTTGCCGTCGCTGCCGACAAAGCGCATGACCGAACCGCTCTTCTTTAGCTGCACCGCGCAGCCGGACAAATAGTCGTCGGTGCGCGTTACTCCCACTATGACGGGATAGCTGTGGCAAAACTTGTCGCTTTCGTCGCCGGGAGCAATGTATTGTGTTTTGTGCGTGTGGCCGCACAGCATAAACTCAAAGCCCATACGGTCGGCTTCCTTGCCCCACTTCCTGTACAGGTCGGGCATTATGTCGAATATGCCGCACATAGCGACCGAGCTCATAAACGGCACGTGGCACACGGCAAACCTGAACGTCTTGTCTTCCGGCTTTGTACGGCGCAGAAAAGCCAACTCGTCCTTTCTGTATTTTTCAAAATAATTTAGCGAGCGGTACTCGGGATGATCGTCTAATTTGTCCTCGCCGCAGTCGAAAACCATGCCCCATACCTGCCCGGCGGAAAAAGAAAAGTAGGCTCGCCCGTCGTTTGTCGCCATATAATCGGTGACTTTTTCGGCGTATTTGCCGCGGGTATCGTGATTGCCGCGTCCCACTACCGCGGGAATTTCGCCGTGAGTGACATTGCCTATAAGTCTATTGAGATCGCGCAGATTTTCCAGGCTGCTGCTCTCTCCGAAGTCGCCGTTTACTATATATAAATCCAGGTCGTCGCCGTAATAGCGCGACACGCTTTCGGCTTTTTCCCATGCCGTATGTATATCCGCAATGTAAAAAACATTTATTTCGTCGGTTTTTTCTATGGGACGGAAGGCAAACGACGCACTTTGCAACTCGCCGACGACGGGAAAATTGATTTTTCTGTCGAAAACGCGCTTATAAAATACCGTGTACCGTTTTTGCTCGTCCAACAGTTTTTGCGGCACGCGGAATTTGTGCACAAGACTTACGCTGGGCATTATGCCCGTGTGGTTTTCGTAAAAGACGCGCCTTCCTATCTTTATATATACAACGCCTTCTTCCACGGTGTTTAGAATGATTTCGTATTGACTGTTTATAATAAGAACATTGGGTTTGCAGTATAAAAAATCCATAATAATCGCTCCGTCTGTTATTTGTTATGCTTATTATAACATTAAAAAAATCGTTTGTCCATCGCGAAAAGTACATTTTTGCGAATTTACGCGGCGACTTTTCTCGTTTATCGGCCTTATATCAAAACGCATTGTGCCTTTATACGGCAAACAGCGCCGACTTTACAAAAACTTTACGTTTACGCTACTCAATATTGATAGCGCGAATATATCGGCTGCGTTATAATGTGGTCGATGAAAAAACAAGGAGAAAAAAAATTTATGAAAAAGACAGTTATCACAATTTTAGCCGCAGTTATGGCCTTTGTAATGGCCTTTACGTTTGCGGGCTGCAACAACTCGTTCGATCCCGATAAGCAGATTACCGTGGTCGCAAGAGAGTTGGCAAGCGGCACAAGAGAAGCGTTTGATAAAGTAGTGACGGACGGAACGCACTACCTGCAGGAAAAAGACGAAAACGGCGAAAAAGTATATCGTACTACCGATAAAGCCGTCGTTCTGAGCAAAACCGGCGACGTTCTTACCAAGGTGTCGTCCGAAAAACAGGCAATCGGTTATATATCGCTCGGTTCGGTTAACGATAGCATAAAAACCGTCAAAGTCGAAGGCGTCGCACCCTCTAACGCAACGGTTTTGGACGGAACGTATAAAATACAGCGTCCGTTCGTCGTAATGACCAATAACTCCGTTACCCTTACCCCCGTCGCTCAGGATTTCATGAATTATCTTATGAGCTCCGCTTCTCAGCAGCATTGCGACGAAGCCGGCACAGTTTATCTGTCCGACCCCGCTCAGCGCGGCAACGAAGGTTCGCCCATCGAAGTTGTCGAATACACCAAACAGGCTTCGCTTCCTTCCGGCGGCAAAATCATCATAAGAGGCTCCACTTCCATGGAAAAATTCATCGAATCCGCCATGGCGGCTTATGCGGAACTTTACGGAGTATCCGATCCGCTTACCATATTCGATATTGAACTTCAGGGTTCTTCCACCGGCGTAAGCGCCGTGGAAAACGACACTGCGGGAAGCACCATCGGTCTTTCGTCGGCAGCTGTCGTAAACGACAAAATCACGAGCTTTAACGTCTGCCTCGACGCGGTTGCCGTAATCGTAAACAACGCCAACGACATCGTCGATGACCTTACCCTCAACGAACTCTATCAGATCTACACCGGAAACATAACGAAATTCAGCGAACTTACAAAATAATATACATGAAAATAAGGATTAAATATGGCTCAAACTAAAACTTCTGATAAAATAGGGAAGTCGATATTTGCGGCAGCGGCAGTTATCTCAATAATCTCCGTTGTCGCAATTTTCGGTTTTTTAATAGCCGAAAGCATTCCCGCATTAAACAAAATAGGATTTTTTAATTTCCTGTTCGGCAACAAATGGGCGCCGGACAGAGAGGCTACTTACGACCAGTCCCTCACCGGTTCGTACGGAATTGCCTACATGATAGCCGGCACTTTCGCCGCTACGGCGGGAGCGCTTATTATAGGCGGCATTACCGGATTCTTCACGGCGGTTTTCCTCGTATACTACTGTCCGAAAAAACTCAAACGCGTGCTTATAAGCGTAATCAACCTGCTGGCGGGCATTCCCTCCATAATTTACGGCTTTTTCGGCATGGTGTTTTTGCTGCCCATGCTGGCAATGATAGCGCCCAACGACGGCAGCGGGCTTTTGGCCACATCCCTGGTGCTGGGCATAATGATAATGCCCACCGTCGTCTCGTTGTCGCGCACCAGTCTCGAGGCCGTTCCGCAAAGCTATTACGAAGGCTCGGTGGCGCTGGGCTCGACGCACAGCCGCACGGTGTTTTCGGTAATGTGTCCCGCGGCGAAATCGGGAATATTCGCGTCGCTGGTATTGGGCATAGGACGCGCGCTGGGCGAAACCATGGCGGTGGTCATGGTTTCGGGCAACTCCGTCGCGGAATTGGACGGACTGTTTTCTTCCTTCCGCGTGCTTACCGCAAATATAGTCACCGAGCTGGGCTACGCGGGAGAAGTTCAAAAAGGCGCTTTAATCGCCACCGGACTTGTGCTGCTGTTTTTCGTGCTCATAATCAATATACTGTTTGCCTTCATCTCCGGAAAAGTGGTAAAAAAAGTCACCGTGTCGTCGGGTAAACGCAAATGGCTGTCTTTTTCTTGGACGCGTCGGGTAAAGAGTTTCTTCGCCTCCTGCGCGTACAAAATCAAGGCGCCGCTTATAGGGAAAATTGTGGCGATTTGCGCGGGAGCGGTTACGGCGCTTTCGCTCGCCGTTATCATCGGCTTTATCTTCGTACAGGGGCTGCCGACGCTTATATCCCAGCCGCAGCTACTGTATGCGCCGTTCAAATTCGGTTCGGG
>USEG01000073.1 GCA_900553555.1 uncultured Clostridia bacterium | reverse complement strand
TTAATGACTGCGAGATCGCGTTGTACGACATCGACGCGCACAGACTGGAAGAGTCGTACCTTGTGGTGGAGGCGTTAAACAAAAAGTACAACGCCGATAAGGCCACCATCAAGAAATATCTCGGCGTTTCCGAGCGTAAAGCGGCGTTAAAGGGCGCGCGCTTTGTCATCAACGCCATACAAGTGGGATTGTACGACCCGTGCACGATCATCGATTTTGAAGTGCCCAAAAAGTACGGCCTGCGCCAGACGATAGGCGATACCCTGGGAATAGGCGGTATATTCCGCGGTTTGCGCACTATACACGTGCTTAAAGATTTTGCCGCCGATATGCAGGAAGTGTGTCCCGACGCTTGGCTGCTCAATTACACCAACCCCATGGCCATACTGTCGGGCTTTATGCAACGGTACACAAACGTAAAGACGGTGGGTTTGTGCCACAGCGTGCAAGTTTGCTCGCGCGATTTGTTAAAGGGACTGGGAATGGAGGATGTACAGATAGGCAGCGAGCTTATAGCCGGCATAAACCATATGGGATGGCTGTTGGAAATCCGCGATAAAAACGGAGTGGATCTATATCCCGAGATAAAGCGCCGCGCCAAAGCAAAAAATGCGTCCGAAAAACACGGAGATATGGTGCGTTACGATTATATCGACAAATTGGGCTATTATTGCACGGAGAGCAGCGAACACAACGCCGAGTACAACTATTTTTACATCAAGTCCCGCTATCCCGAACTCATCGAAAGATTCAACATTCCGCTGGACGAATATCCGCGCCGTTGCGTCAATCAAATCAATAAGTGGGAACAGCAAAAGCAGGAACTGCTCAACGGCGGCGACGTAGAGCACACCCGTTCTCGCGAGTATGCGTCGCGTATAATGGAAGCGATGGTTACAAATCAGCCCTATAAGATAGGAGGCAACGTCCTCAATACCGGACTTATCGACAACCTTCCCTCCGACGCGTGTGTAGAAGTGCCTTGTCTGGTCGACGGCAGCGGAATACATCCCACCCATATAGGCAGACTGCCCGTACAGTGTGCCGCCATGAATATGCTGGATATCAACTGCCAGCTGCTTACGATAGAAGCCGCAGTCACCGGCAAAAAGGAACACGTTTATCAGGCGGCAATGCTCGACCCGCACACCGGAGCCGAATTGTCCATCGACGACATAATATCTATGTGCGACGAACTTATTGAAGCGCACACCAAGGCGGGTTATCCCGTGTTTTAAGCGCTTAAATCGCAGCGATATAAAACAGAAAAAACAGAACGGATAAAAGCGTCCGTTCTGTTTTTTACGCGTATACGTCAATTTGTTTTTACAAAAATATTGTTTATGTTGTCTTCATGCTGGCGGCGGAAAGCGGCGGGTGTGTATCCGAAAACCTTATTAAACAACGACGTAAAATAAGATTGCGACGAAAAACCGCAAGTATATGAGATATCGCCTATGCTTAACTGACTGCTTAGTAGCAGCAGGCGGGCTTCGTCGAGCCGTATTTTTTCAAGATATTCGCGCGGCGACAATCCGGTAATTTCGGCAAAAACCGTTCTGATATAGTTTGGCGAATAAAAAAACCGTTCGGCCAGGACGGAAAGCGTTATTTTTTCGGCATAATGTTCGCGCATATAGGCCGCCATCTCGGCCACGGGATAAAAGCCGGATTTTCGGCTGCAGCGCATATTTTCGATAGAACGGTTTTTTTCGGCGTCGCAGGCAAGCATATACAATATCTCCGTAAGTTTGGCGTCGGTGTAGTCGGAATCCGTATTGCGCTCGTTTATAGCCACGTGTCTTATTATCGAAATGAGTATGTCCCTGTACTCGCCGGCGTTTATCAGTCCGAAAATCACCGGAGCGTCGCGCAGTATTACGGCATATTTGCTGTCCGGCTGCATGTCGAAGTGTATAAAGTGGCACTTAAAGCCGGCAATGCTGCATCTTGTCGAACCCGGTTTACACAACAAAGCGGTGTTGGGAACGAGCGTATGTTCGCGGCCGTCGATAACGGCTTTTCCGTTGCATTCCGAAAAGAGTTCCAATTCGTATAAAGCGGTTTTTCTTCCGGCGGTCCGCGTCGTACCGGGAAATGTCGTTTCCATGTCGAAAAAACCGCAGTTTACCAGTCGTGCATAACGCATAAATTTTCTCCTTTTGTTATATTTTAACACCGGTGTCCCGTGTAGTCAAATAAAAATCATTAGTTTTTGATAAAATAGTATTAAAAATTAGTACTTTCGCCCGATATAAAAGCGCTATAATTTAACTATCAATCGTGCGGAACATTCCGCAAGGAGGAAAAAATGAAAGGGATTATACTTGCCGGCGGAAGCGGCACAAGACTGTACCCGCTCACGAAGGTAACTTCCAAACAGCTTTTACCAATTACGCAACGGATATAAAGGTGGTTTGTTCTGTTTCAACACATGCCAACGGACATGGAAAAAGATACTTGAAGAAAACTATGCACTTAATACTTTAATCATCACCCCCGACAATCAAAAAGCGTATATAACCTGTGTACATGGTTTTTGGATACTGGATCTTACTAAGGAAAAACTGCAATATATTCCTATTTTGGAAACTAAAAACGGACAACGACTCTCAACAGAAATCAGCACTATATTCCAAGACCGACAAGGAGGATTATGGATTGGAACTCTCAACCGAGGATTACTATATTACCATCCGTCCATGCATAAACTTACCCAAATAAACCGTAACAATTTTCCAGTTGCTCCTGAAAAAGATATTGCAGTAGAAAGTTTTGCCGAAGACAATAAAGGAATGATCTATCTGAAAGAACATACTCATATTTACCGCTTGTCCACTGAAAAAGATGGAACACGCACCCTTATCTCCGAACATAATTCATCTATCCCTGCCGAAGTAAAAAAGAAATTCAACAGAGGAACAGAAACTGCCTTTTTCAAGGGAAAAACATATACGGCCCTATGTACTGACACACGAGGCTGGACTTGGGCAGGGACAGCAGATGGTCTGGAACTTTTTATACCGGACGAGCAAACCCCACGCATTTTTTATCGTGAAAATGGATTAAGTAATAACTTTGTACAAGGCATTATTGAAGATGATCACAATGATATCTGGGTAACTACAAGCAATGGAATCTCACGTATCCACATCAATCAGAAAAATAAAGAACCATACTTCACCAATTTCAATCAACAGGATGGCGCATTAGAAGGGGAATATCTAACAAAGGCTGTTTTCAAAGCATCGGACGGTACACTTTACTTCGGTGGCATAGACGGATTCAATATCTTCAATCCTGATAATGAATCAATCACTCCGGAACTCCCCTATTCCCCAGTGTTCACTTGTTTGCGGCTATACGGCAAAAAGATAAAACTTCCCCAAGCCAGCCCTTATACAAAAGAAATAGAACTGGGCTACAATCAGAATTTCCTCACTTTCGAATTCTCTGCTTTGAACTATATCAATAGTGAACGCACCTATTATCGTTATCAATTAGAAGGTATTGATAAAAACTGGATGAATGTTTTCACCAGCAAACCAGGCAATACCACAGCAGGTAATGGTATGCTTCAAGCGTCCTATACTAATTTACCTCCCGGAGAATACACATTCAAAGTTATGGCATCCGATACCCCTCTCCAGTGGAATGGAAAAATAACCGTTATAAAACTCACCATCCATGCCCCTTGGTGGAAAACAACCACCGCTTATACTATTTACCTGCTCATTTTACTATTTATTACAGTAGGAAGTATCCGTCTTTACATATGTTGGACCCGAAAAAAAATAGAGCGTCGGCATAAAGAGGAAATTCTACTACTCCGCATCCGCAACCTGATAGAGCAATGCAACAATTACGAAGCCGAACAAAAAGCACGTCTGGAAAAGAACGGCACAGCAACCTCCACTTGCTTTGAAAACGACAAGCAACCGGATCATCCTAAAACAACCAATACCGAATCCGCTTTTTTAGCACGGGCTATAGAACAGGTAGAAAAGAATATGCATGTCATCGGTTATTCAGTAGAACAGCTAAGTCGAGACCTTTGCATGGAAAGAACAGGACTTTATCGCAAACTAGTAAATTTATTAGATCAGTCTCCCAGCCTTTTCATCCGTAACATCCGTTTACAACGAGCTGCGCAACTACTTACTGAAAACGAACTCAGTATTGCAGAAATAGCAGAACGCACAGGCTTCAGCAGTTCCAGCTATCTAAGTAAGTGCTTCCAAGAAATGTATGGATGCCGCCCCTCCGAATACGCTCCCGCATTATCTATGATTTTTTTCTTTCCTTTTGTCTGCATGACTGCTCCTTTTATTTTGGCTTGTTACTTTTCATCTCTATGTGTTTATGCTATCATAGGAACCCGTAAGAATCAAAATATTTTTAGTGAGGTTATGAATATGAATTTTATTAAAAAAATGACTCTAACCCTAATTGGAACAACTATCATTGCAACAAATGGCATCGCACAGAGTGTACAACACACCACACAAGGAATAACGTATACTACACAAGAAATAGATGTCAAAGTAGAATTTTACTCTCCCACCATTGTCCGTATTTATAAAACCCCCATTAAGAAACCTTATAAAAAAGAAAGTCTGGTCATTATCAAAACACCGGAAACCACCTCTGTAACTTTCGGTGAGAAAGGGAAAAATGTAACACTCAGCAGCAATGTTATACAAGTAGAAGTAAATCCTGAAACCGGAGGTATCCGTTTTTCCGACAAAGAAGGAAAATTATTACTGACTGATAAAGATTATGGTACCCAATTCACCCCCTTCGATGACGCCGGCGTTCCATCATATAATGTTCGTCAAGCTTTCTTACTGGACAAAGATGAAGTGATTTACGGACTAGGACAGCAACAAACAGGAAAAGTGAACCAACGGAATCAGAAACTATTTCTCCGTAACCAAAACATGAGCATTTGCATTCCGTTTATTCATTCAATAAAAGGATATGCCCTTTATTGGGACAATTACTCCCCCACCACTTTTGTAGACAATCCACAAGAAATGTCTTTTGACTCGGAAGTAGGTGATTGT
>USEG01000072.1 GCA_900553555.1 uncultured Clostridia bacterium | reverse complement strand
AAAAAGGTCACGCCGACTGCGCGGCCTTTTTTCATAAATAATGATTGCGCCGTGTTTTGGGCATTCAAGTCAATAAAAAACGATTTTTCCGCCGAAATTATGCCCGCGCGGCATAGCAAATATTTTTCTTTTGCTCTTCAAATATAATTGTCGCAGTCTTATAAAAAAATCCCGTTCTGTTAAAGCCGGGATTTTTTATTTTATTTATTTTTTTTAATCTTGTCGATGTAATCGAAGAATTCTTTTATTTCCCTTTCTTTTCCGTTATTACTTGGCTTGTAAAACTTACAGCCGACTATGGCGTCGGGAAGATATTGCTGCTCGACATAGCCGCCGTAATCATGCGGATACAGATACGGTTTATCGGACTTATCGGAAGTGGAATAATCGGTATTCCGCAAATGCAGCGGAACATAGTCGTCACCTATTTCGGCCAAAGCCTTTTTCGCCGCTTCTTTTGCCAGATAAACGCGATTGGATTTAGGTGCGGTACAAACGTAAATAATGGCGTGCGCCAGCGTAAGTTCTCCTTCCGGCATACCTATTTTCTCATACGCGTTCATCGCCGCCACAACAAACTGCAATACGCTGCTATCCGCCATGCCGACATCTTCGCTGCTGTGAGCTATCATACGCCTGAACAATATCAGCGGGTCAAAGCCTGAGGCGACCAATCTGAATGCCCAGTAAAGCGCCGCGTCGGCATCGGAGCCGCGTAAACTTTTGCAAAAGGCGCTCAGCATGTCATAACTTGTGCTTTCGTTTATCGAAATGCTTTTTTTCTGAACCGACTGCTCCGCCGTTTTTTTGTCAATGACAATTCTGCCGTTTTCATCGGGCGGTGTTGATAAAGCGGCAAGCTCCAAAGCGCCCAAAGCGTTGCGCATATCTCCCGAACTGCAAAAAACTATATGCTGTAAAGCTTCGTCGGTAAGCGTAATATTATAATTGCCAAGGCCGTTTTCCTTATCGTGCAGCGCTCGTAATACGCCCTTTTTGATATCCTCTTCTTTAAGAGGTTTTAGTTCAAAAATGCGACAGCGGCTGAATATTGCGCGCGTCATGGCAAGATTTGGGTTTTCCGTTGTGGAACCTATAAAAATAATGCTGCCGTCTTCCATCGCCGAAAGGACGCAATCCGACTGCGCTTTATTCCATCTGTGGCATTCATCCAGCAGAAGATAGGTCTTTTTTCCGAAAACTCTGAGTTTTTCTTTGGCCTCTTCTATTATTTTTTTGGCGTCGGCTACTCCGCGGGACACCGCGTTGAGTTTTACAAAGTCGCTGTTGGTGGAATGTGCAATAATCGAGGCAAGTGTAGTTTTGCCCGTTCCGGGAGGTCCCCAAAAAATACAATTGCCCAGCCTGTCCGCTTTAATGGCGCGCGTCAATAACGAGCCCGGAAAAATGATATGTTCCTGACCGTAAAAATCTTCAAGAGTTTTGGGCCGCATACGCTCAGCCAAAGGCACCGTTTCTTTTTTATCTGTTTGTGCGAAATCGAATAAATCCATGAGTTCATTATAACACAAAATAAAAGCGATATCAACAATCGGGACACCTTTTTAAGACAATTGTTTTGTCGCGGCTTATTTCTCTTAAATCCAAGGAATTCGTATTGTATTCAACGCCGTTAAAAACAAAATGCCATTTGCCGGTTTTGACGCTGTTATCCACGTCGACGGTAATAGTGCTGCCGTTAAACCGGATATGAATGTAAGCCCTTTCCGTCTTATCCGGCAAAGCGGGATCGACGGTTATCACTCCGTTTTTAAAAGTTATTCCGAAAAGATACCTAACAATAGCAACATAATACCACGACGCCGCGCCCGTATACCAAGTCCAGCCCGCCCGGCCCGCATTATCTCCCGAATATACATCGGCGCTTAACACATAAGGTTCGGCTTTATATATTGCCGCATCGGCAGAATTTTTACAATGGTTTATCCCGCTGAGCATATACAGATATTCATATGCTTTATCCTTTTGTCCCGTCTTGTACAAGGCAATTATAAACCATATCGCGGCATGCGTGTATTGCCCGCCGTTTTCACGTATTCCGGGCGGATAGTCGCATATATATCCGATATTTTCCGACTGCTCAAACGGCGGATGGAAAAGTTTAATGAGTTTATTTTCTTTGTCTACCAGCGCTTGTTCGGCGCTGAGCAAAGCGCTTATACATTGCTCGCGCGGAGCTATACCGCTTATTGCTGCATAAGCCTGAGTAAGTAAATCTATTTTACACTCACTTGCAGCGGGCGAGCCTATAAGCGTGCCGTCATCCGACACGGCTCTTGCAAAATATCTGCCGTTATAATATTTGGCTACGCCTCTTTTAAGACGCACGAGTTTTTCAAATAAATACTTTTTTTCGTCAGGATGTGTAATATGCCGCAAAAATTTATTTATTACCTCATACAAAAACATAGTAAGCCAAACGCTTTTACCCTTGCCGCGTATACCCACAAGATTCATGGCGTCATTCCAATCTCCGCCATGCATTAAAACAAGTCCGTCATCGGCTATGTTTTCACATACTGAAAAAATCGCCCTTTTACAATGTTCGAGTAAACTTCCTTCTTGCTGTGAGACAGTCATGTTATCGCAAACCGACTCGCTGTTTTTGGGTATTGCTACATCTTTCAGGAAAGCTATGCGCTGCGCCAAAATTTCACATTCACCCGTAAACTGAATATATTCGGCCGTTATATAAGGCAAGAACAATCGATCGTCCATTATACGCGTGCGCACACCGAAAAACGGTGCGTGCCACCAGTGCATGACGTCCCCGCTGACAAATTGATGCGCCGCACAATCGATAATATGACGTCTTACCGCTTCTTTGTCGATATAAAGCATCGTAAGACAATCTTGAAGCTGATCGCGAAAGCCGTACGCGCCGCTTACCTGATAATATCCCGTGCGTCCGTAAAAACGGCTGCAGTATGTTTGGTACGGCAAAAATTCGGCAAATTTTCCCAAATAATCGTCCGTTTCAAAAGAAAACATTGACAAATGAAAATAGCGTTTTTTTGCGTAAGAAAACTCATCCGGGAAAACTATATCGTCGATGTCCCGGCCGATTGATATGTGTATGCACGCTTTCCCACCGGATACTATGTCTAACATAGTACTATAATACGGCAATTTCATGGGTTTTTTTAGCATTTTTAATATTAAATCATCTGCTACATTTTTTATGCCGAAATCGCCGCCGCTAAAACCGATAAATACATATTGTCCGTTTGCCGCATTAGTCAACTTATATTTGTTGACCGAAACGCATTCAATCTCGATATTACAGGCCGTATTTTCAAAAAAGTCTCCCAAAACCGGACGTACGGCAAAGCACAAATCTATACAACGCTGCACCTGTGCCGTATTTTCTATCTTTACTTCTATAAGTTGACAGCCCGTACGCGACAAAAATATGGTACACTTGCTGATGCACCCGTTGTAAGATCTGTTATATTCGCTGTACCCGAGAGCATGAACGCAATAATAGTCGCCTCTTCCGTCACTGCTTAGAGCAGACCAGATATTACCGCTTTCCGCAAAACATATAGCTTCCGACGGCGCGTCCAGTCTGCTCTCGTTGTCAAATGCGGTAATTTTCTTTTCGCGTGAATTGTCGCCGAAATAAAAGCCGCCGCCATGATTGGTAAGCAACATGCCGCCGCTTTCGCAAGCCACTATGTTTGAAAACGGCGCGCCCGTGTCGAAGTCGCAGACAAACCTGTTGTCATCGTCATAATACCCGACCGCAGTCCTAAAGCGCGCGGGCGGTCTTTGCAGCCTTAGAAAATCAAACGTCTTGTATTTTCTGAAAAAATTATTTTTTAATTTTGTAATTTCGGCATATTGACACGCCGAAAATTCCGTCACGCATTTTAATATTTTCTTTCCCTGCGAATACGGAAAAACGTCTATACGGCAGCCTTCCGGCAAATCGCGCCGCACTCCGCTTGACGCAATAATATTGTCTGTTTTTTCCTTTAATACGTTATAGTATCCGTACTCTTCGCCGACAGCGAAAACAATGTCAAATTCCACTCCGAATTTATACAATAAGTCGTACGCCTTTAATTTGTCGGCAGCCCCGCAAATGTCTGGTAATCCTCTGACGGTAACGACTACAACGGGCCTGTTGTACACAAATCCCAGCGTGCACATTTTAACGTTGCACCCGAAACTTTCGTAAAGCAATTTCTTTGCCAGCGTACAATATTGGCTTTTAAGACAAAGTTCATTGCTCTCAAAGCGTTGATTTGTGATAATACTCGCAAAACTCTCTTCCGTAAATATACGACATTTTTTAAGAATTTCGCGCTCGTTGTAGCCGCAGACGATGCCCATCGTACAGGTCTTTTTTTCATTTTTGCGGGCAGTAAACCGTTTAGAAAGACAAATTAAGCTGCCGTCGTACTGCACATCCGCTACGCCCTCCTGACAAGCTATACCGCAAATATACCGGGTTTTGTTGTTTTTACACAAAACAATTGCGCCGCGTTTTTCGAAGGTTATAAACAATTTGTTAAATTCAGGATGGGCGGAATAATCGCGCTTCGGTGCCAGAATAAAATCTATCGAACACCTTATTTCGATTTCCTTGGCGCACCCGCGGTTTTCCCATTCCACAAGGCGCATTTCCCCGCGATAGCCTCCGGCAACAAAATATTCGCTTTTAAACGCGATGCCATCTCCTTCTCCGTAAAATATGCTTTTGCCGCAGTTAAATAAAACATGCTTAACCGGCAGTTTCCGTCCGTCAACAAAAACGCCGACATTAAAGCCCTCATCCGGCGCCTTATCCTTATACACCAGATTGCCGTCGGCGTGCGCCCATCCGCCGCCGTAACTATTGACCGCCGAATAATATTTACCGTCGGTCATGAAATTTAATTCCGGCGGCGTTCCGGGAAAATAGAATACCCTTTGCTCTTCGATTTTTTCATAAACTTTAAAGACGCTCTTTCTCAGAGGAAACTTTTCTTTTTCGGGCCGATAATCCAGCTGCAGCATTGCGCTTTTTATGTGCGGATTTTCGCCAAATGCCCGCCGTACACCGCCATCCAAATAATCGGTGACCGCCAACATTATCATGCCTTGATGATGAGCCATAAAAGATTTTACGGCGCCGCCGTCAAAAGCTTCGTAAAAACCGAATTCACCGTACATTTTAC
>USEG01000071.1 GCA_900553555.1 uncultured Clostridia bacterium | reverse complement strand
CAGAATAAACTGACGGCGCAAAATATCGCGGACGCCCTTTGCGACGGCATAAGACCGCCGTCAATTGTCACTCTGCCGCCCAAGGCATTGGTGCTGAAACGCGTTTATTACGACGAAACCGCCATGCGGTCATCGTTTGACAAAACGTTTGTTTTGTGATAATATAAAAGCGGTATGGAAGAAAGAAGAGCAAAAACAATAAAATATCTTATTGCATTTTTGGTAGTTGCAGTCGTTGCTGCACTGCTTATCGTCATTGCAACGAGGGATAATTCGCCGATAGATCAGCCCGAGGCGGATATTTTTTTACTGAACGGCGCAGAGTATGCCGAGATGAACGACCAGGCGCTCTTTGAAGAATGTTATATAATGGGCGAAAAGCATTACGTAACGGTGCTGCAGGTGCGCAACGTTTCCGACACTACCGGAACTTTCGCGCTTACCGCGCGCTTTGACGAAAGGGCGGAGGACGGCGTAGTGTTCGGATATGCGGTGTACGACGCGGCGCCTTATAGTGCCGAAAGCGCTCTGGTGGAGGGCGAATTTAACGATATTATATGGAACAACGACAACACAGCCCGGCTTTACAGCGCTCCGCTGTCGTCGGGCGAGGCTTACTACATCGCCGTTGCCGTCAAAACTTACGGTGAAGAAATATCTTACGATAGTTTTGCCGGGATAAGTTTTGCGGTGGTAAACATATAATAAAATAATATTATATTAAATTTACCGAAAGCCGTCAAATATCGTTGACACCGTTAAGCCGATATGATAAACTTGTCATATCGGTTTATTACATAGATTGACGGAGGTTTATGATGAATCTTTTGACGGTAGGCATAGTGGGATGCGGAAGAATTTGCAACGGAGCGCATGTTCCGGCGTTTAAAAATATCGACGGCATAAAAGTGAAATACGCCTGCGACCTGATTGCCGAAAAGGCCGAGACGGTAAAGGAAAAGCTGGGGGCGGAAATAGCCTGCACCGACTATCGCACGGTATTGGCGGACAAGCAGGTGGACTGCGTTTTTGTGCTTACGCCCAATTACGCGCATTATGAAGTGACCATGGCGGCGTTAAAAGCCGGCAAACACGTGTTTTGCGAAAAGCCTATTACGGTAAATTACGCGCTGTCGCAGGAAATGTACCGCGAGGCGGAAAAACAAGGCAAAATTCTAAATATAGGCGTATGCAACCGCTACCACAAGAGCGTGGAATTGTTGGAAAAACTCAATCGCGAAGGCGTTTTCGGCAACATTTACCATGTGTATTGTTCCTTTAGAAAATACAGATGTATTCCGGGGCTGGGCGGCGATTTTACGACGAAGTCTCAGTCGGGCGGCGGCGTGCTTATAGACTGGGGCGTGCACTTTTTCGATTTAATATTTTATATTTTGGGCGGAGCAAAGACCATTACCGCCACTGCCGACGCGTACAGCGAGATGGCAAAGGACATGAAGGCGTACAAGTGCAACGACATGTGGGCGCAGGATACCGCAAATATCGAAAACGGCACAAACGACGTCGAAGATTTTATTACGGGATACATACGCACGGATAAAGCGTCGATATCCTTCAACGGGGCATGGGCGCAGAATATAGAGCACGACGAAATGTTTATCGATTTTTTGGGAGATAAGGGCGGCGCCCGGCTTGATTACTGCGGGCATTTTACGCTGTGGACGCAGGACGCCACCGGCGAATTGAGCAAAACCACCTACAATTATGTCATTCCGGACATGTATACGTGTGAGGACAAGGCATTTTTTGAGTCGGTGCGCACGGGCGAAAAATGTCGCAGCAATATAGAAAATATTCTACCGTCCGCAGAGCTGCTGGAGCAGCTTTATCGGTCGGCGTCCGTAAGAAAGGAAATAAAAGCGGAGGAATAGCATTATGAAGATAGGACTTATTACCGACTGCACTAAGCTGCCGTTGGAGCAGGCCATTGTAAAGGCGGCGCAGTTGGGCGTAAACGGGGTGCAAATTTACGCTACTACGGGCGTATTCAGCCCCGATATGACGCCGGATGAACGCAAACGCTACAAAAAACTTATCGAAAGTAACGGCTTGGTAGTGAGCGCTCTTTGCGGAGACATGGGCGGCACGCATTTCGAAAAGGAAGAAAACAACGCTCTTAAAGTAGAGAAGACAAAACGCATTGTCGATCTTGCCGAATATTTTGACACCAACGTCGTCACGACTCATATCGGTTCGATACCCGACGACGTCAATTGCAAAAAATATTCGGTAATGCTTAAAGCCATTGCCGAAGCCGGCAGATACGCATATGCCAGAGGCGTTACGCTGGCTATCGAAACCGGTCCCGAAAAGGCGGTGACGCTAAAAGGTTTTATCGAGCGCACCGACGGCGGAGTGGGAGTCAATCTGGATCCCGCAAACTTTACCATGTGCACGCTCGAAGACGCCGTCAAGGCTGTGCCGCTGCTTAAAGATTACATTGTCCACACTCACGCCAAGGACGGCAGACGCGTCGATATGGACATGGACTTCCGCGACATATACCGCGGTTTTTCGGAGGGCGGCGAGCTGGGCGAACGCGCAGCCAAGGCCTACGAGGAGCTGCCTTTGGGACAGGGAGATGTCGATTGGGACAATTATTTGCAGGCGCTTAAAGATATCGGCTACGACGGCTTCCTTACCATCGAACGCGAAGCCGGACCCCATCCGTTCGACGACATTAAAAACGCAATAAGCTTTTTGAAGGACAAATTGTCCCAATTAAAATAAGTACAAAATAAAAAAAGGTAAACCGCAAAGGTTTATCTTTTTTTATTTTGCCGCATACAGCTTTTTTTCGTCATGCCGTTTTATAGCGTCATGCGGCTTAATTATCATGCGCTTAGGAAAAACCGGCAAAAAAAATTGTCTTTCCCGCGCCTTAAGATTATTTTTTCGCAAGAGCCTTTTCGATGGCGGAATTGACGGCGGCGCGTGCGCTGAGCAGCGGACGGGCGGAGTGCGGGCAGTTGTCAAACGAAAGCGTTCCGAGATGCCGCTCTAAAATGTCATCAACGGCGCTTTTTCCGATGAGATCGGCCAAAAGCCGGCATGCTCTCAAGTCCTGCAGGGCGTCGTAAAAGACTACGAGACGCAGCGATTCGTAAGCGGTGCCGTCGGGAGCGGGGTAAACGGAGTAGCAGTCCCCCGACGGAGTAAAATAATTGCCCGAACTGTCGCGGTACGGGTCGACAAACTCGCGCGAACACCAAGAATAATAAAAATTGTATCCCCAGTGCAAAAAGCCGGCTATGTCGTTTTTGAACAGCTGAAAGCCTATGCAGCGCGTGCGCCAGGAGGGCATTGCGAAAAATCTGTTGCTCACGCCGCGGCACTGTCCGCAGCAATAATAAGCCCACAGATCAGGCACTTTTTCGTCGATAAAGGGCTGAATGTGGTTGATGGCGGCGACAGGACGGTCGATGACGCCTTGTTTATAGAATTCGATGTTGGAGAGGGCGTCCATTACGGGATAGCCGTCAAGTAAATCGGCTACGCATTTTTTCGACTTCATATACACCGCCAGACTGTCTGCGCCGGGCTCGTCGGATATGTGGAAAAAGCAGCGTTTGTCATCGCCGCGGGCTTTCATGTGCGTCAAAAAGTCGGGTATAAACCGTCTTAAAAAGGTTTTGTATTCTTCGTCTGACGCCTGCGTATCCCAGCCGAAAATGCGTTTTGTCCCCTCGGGCGTATGTGCGATTATTTTGGGGGCGCAGGCCGCTCCCCATTGCGTAAACAGGTGGGATATTTCGTAATATTTTATGCCCGCGCTGTTTGCCATATTCAGCCATTTGTCGAGATTATCATAAGAAAACGTATAATTTTTCCCGTCAAAATATACGTCTATCAGTTGCACGGTGGGACGTTCGCCTCCTACGGCCGTATCTAACGGCGGCGTAAAGACGGGCGTAAGCAGCATATTCTGTCCATTTTTTACCGCAACGTCGACGAAGTTGCGCACTATCGTCCACCATCTGTCCGAAAAGACCGGAGCGTCGTAATACGTCGAAAGACAGTCGGAGTGGAACCATTGTGTATTTATAAGCGTTTGCGGCGGCAATTCGGCGTCTATTATGTGCACCTTGATTGCGCCGGAGAAAAGAACGTTGTCGCCGGCGGATAACGTGAAATCAAGCGTTCGGTCGCCCGCAATGCTGCCGTCAAGCTGCACCGTCAGCCACAATGCGCGCGTCTGCCCGCCTATTATGGACAGAGTGTCGTCTTTTGCCGGGAGCAGCAGATCGGGGTAAAGCCCCGGACTTGTAGACAGATAGTTGTCGTCGTAGTTGTCGGGATAACACGGAAACACCGACGGAATAAATTCCACCGTTCGGGCGCTGACAAAGGGAGCGAGACAGCCGCTCGCCGTAAACTTTGCGTACAGTCGGTGCATAAGCCGGTCGTCGCCTAAAGGACGAGCTATTATCTGGAAGGAAAAACGTTGGTTTTTAAGGACGGATATGCTGTCGATTTGCTCAAAATCGTCGGGATCGCTGTCCAAAAAACATTTTTCAAGGGAGGAAACAGTCTTTATTTTTATCATTTTCCGTATGCTCCAAAAAAGGTTTTGTTTAATTTTACCATGTAATTGCAAATAAAGCAAGCAAAACCGGCTTTAATGTCCGAACAGATAAACAAAGCGTTAAATTGTATAACAAAAAAATATGTTTCGTCTTATGCAAATCAAATGCTTGACATTGTTTTTTTGTAAATATATAATAATTACAGATTTTATCGTGTTTTAATAAAAACAAAGAGGAGTTTACCATGAAAAAATTTTTCGGCGAGTTTAAGACGTTCATTGCTCGCGGCAACGTGCTGGACATGGCGGTAGGCGTCATTGTCGGCAGCGCTTTTACGGCAATCGTCAATGCGCTTTGCAACAATATCTTAAAACCCGTCGTCAATTGGATACTGGCGCTTATTCTTGGCGAAGAATCGCTCAGTTCGATTTTTACTTACCTTAAAAAAGTCACCGACGAAACGGGACATGTCATACTCGAAAAAAGTATTTACATCGACTGGGGTTCGCTTATAAACGCCGTTATTCAGTTTATTCTCATTGCGTTTGTGCTGTTCTGCATCGTCAAGGCGTTCAACAAAATAAAAGCCGCCGCCAACGACGCCAACAACGCAAAGCTGACGCGTGAAGAGCGTAAAGAAATGATCGCTATGGGTCTTAATTTCCGTCACATTGCCGATATCAAGAAGTACCGCGCAAAGAAAGCGGAAGAAAAAAGCAAAGCCGAAGCGGCAG
>USEG01000070.1 GCA_900553555.1 uncultured Clostridia bacterium | reverse complement strand
GCTGATAAACGCCGACAGGCTGGCTACCGGGCTCATTGCCGAAAATCCCGAGCACAGACTGTTAAAAGTCAAACGACAGCTTATCGAAGAGGGCGCGCCGCTAAAAGTCACCGACTTGGTCGTAAGCGGCAGCCGTATGATTCTCGAAGGCATACAGCCCGTCAAAATAGGCGGTCTGCTCGAAAGTCTTTGGCGCGAATGCGTCGTCAATCCCAAGCTCAACAACGAGGAGTGGCTGGTGGCGCAAATCAAAAAGCATGCCGACGACGGCGAAACGGCAAGCGAAGTGTAAAAGGCGGCACGGTTGTTACAAATCGGCGCACATCAAAGAGTTTTTACAACGCTAAAAGGAGAAACAAATGCAATTAAAGGGGTTAAAAGCTGTATTTTTGGGTGACAGCATTACATGCGGCAGCGGCGCAAGTTCGCCGGATAAAGTTTATTGGGCGGCGCTCGGCGCAAATACGGGGCTGATAACGCGCGGTTACGCGGTGGGCGGCACGCGGATAGCGCGCCAACGCACGCCCAGCGCAAACGAAAAACACGATCTCGATTTTAACATGCGTATGTACGACATGGATAAGGACGCGGATATAGTGGGCGTTTTTGGCGGAACAAACGATTACGGGCACGGCGACGCTCCGATAGGCGGTATCGACGACGACAGCGTATATACCTTTTACGGCGCGCTTAACTGCCTTTACAAATACCTTATCGAAACCTATCCTAAGGCGTTTATTTTCGTCATGACGCCGCTGCACCGCCTAAACGAAAACCGCAACACGGGCGACGGATACAAGGCGCCCTCGGGCACGCTCAAACAGTATGTGGACGCGATACGCCTTACTGCGGAAAAGTATTCGCTGCCGGTGCTGGATCTGTATGCGAACGCCGGAATATATCCCGACATCGAAGCAAGTAAAAACGCGTGGACGGCGGACGGGCTGCACCCCAACGACGCGGGATACAAAAAGATTGCCGGCATTATTCAAAAATTTTTGGAAAATTCTTATTACGAAAAGAACTGACAGGAGATAAATATGAGCATTGTAACAATTATAGGATCGGGAATGATGGGCTCGGCCCTGGCATTCCCCGCAAGAGAAAACGGACATGAAGTGCGCCTTGTCGGGACGCATCTCGACAGAGATATAATAGACGCCTGCATTGCCGCCAACCGGCATCCGAAATTCGAATACGATTTTCCCGCCGGCATCAGATTTTTTCAGATAGAGGACGTGAAGGAGGCCATAGCGGGCTCGACTTTCGTGATATGCGGAGTCAGTTCCTTCGGCGTGGACTGGTTCGGCGAAGAGATTTTGCCGCTTATTCCCGACGATATTCCCGTTCTGTCCGTCACGAAAGGCCTTATAGAAGACGGCGGCAAGCTTATATGCTATCCCGAATATTGGAGCCGCATGATGGCAAAGCGCGGCGTTAAGCGCGACGTATACGCTATCGGCGGACCGTGCACCAGTTACGAACTGGTATTCCACGATCAGTCGTCGGTCACCTATTGCGGCGTCGACGCGGACATTCTTAAAATGATGCGTCAAGTCATGCGCACCGACTATTACCACATTTCGCTTTCGACCGACGTCATGGGTGTGGAAAGCGCCGTTGCGTTAAAAAACGGCTACGCTTTGGGCATTGCGCTTACGATAGGCATAAACCAGCGCCTGCACGGCGAGAACAGTGTTCAGCATTACAACTCGCAGGCGGCGGTGTTTGCCCAGAGCGTTAAGGAAATGCGAAAGCTGATAGCCTTTTTGGGTGGCGGTGAGGACAACATAGTGATAGGCGCGGGTGACCTGTACGTCACCGTATACGGCGGCAGAACAAGGCTCGTGGGCATTCTTTTGGGGCGCGGCTACACCTGCGAACAGGCTTTGCGGCAGCTTAAAGGCGTTACGCTGGAGTCCATAGTGGTGGCGACGCGAGTGGCGAAAGCCGTGCGCGAAGCGGCCGCCGCGGGGCAGCTCGCCGCCGAAGACTTTCCCCTTTTGATGCACGTCGACGAAATAATAAACCGCGGTGCGCCCGTGGATATCCCGTGGGAAAAGTTTGTAACCGACAACATTTAACGCGCAAAAACAAATAAAAAGCCAAAACTTCTTTCCCCTCGGGAAGGAAGTTTTTTTAATGCCGGGTGTAAAAAATAGGACAAATTTGCACAATAGTAAATAAAATCAGCAATATTTGACATATAAAATTGTTTGACAACCGCGTTGTTCGGGGAGTATAATTTTTACAAATACCGTTAAAGGAGAGGAAAATGGATACAAATACTTTTTTGGGGGTTGCCTATTATCCCGAAGCGTGGGATATATCGCAGGTGGAGACAGATTTGGACAAAATGCGCGATTACGGCATCGGATGCGTCCGCATAGCCGAATTTGCCTGGAAGACCATGGAACCCGAGGAGGGCAAATTCGATTTCTCGCTGTTCCGCAAGGTGGTGGACGAATGTAAAAAACGCGGCATGTACGTAATAATGGGCACGCCGGCGGCTTGTCCGCCCATCTGGCTGGCGCAAAAATGTCCCGACATCTACGCCCGGTACTACAACGGCAAAGAATGGCATCACGGCGCCCGCAGGAACACCTGTTTCAACAGCGAAAATTATATCTTTTACAGCGACCGCATCACAGAGGAAATGGCGCGTGAGTTTGGCGGCGACGACAACATTATCGGCTGGCAGATCGACAATGAGATAGACAGTATAAAAGACTACGGGTGCGTATGCCCGCGCTGTACGCAGGCTTTCCGCGATTGGGTGAGCAAAAAATTCGGCGGCGACGTTGACAAATTCAACCGGGAAATGTGCACCGGCGTATTTTCCATGAAGATAGACGATTTTTCGCAGCTGGACCGACCTTACGATCAGTGGTATCATCCGGGAATACGGGCGCTGTGGATGCAGTGCAAAGAAGAGGAGACGGCGCAGTACATCGCCCGTCAGCGCGCGATAATAAAAAAATATTCATCCGCTCCCGTAGGCACCGACATGATGCCCACGTTTACCGCCATGTCGTACGCCAAAGTGGCCCAAAATACCGACGTCATGCAGTTTAACGAATATGCGTTTAACAGGTACGCCGAGATATACCCGTGGTTTAATTACGTTTACAACAGCAAAAAACAGCCCTTCTGGCAAACAGAAACCTCCTGCTGCTGGAACGGCTCGGCTACGTCGAATTATATGCGGCCGCACGGCTTCGTGGCGATGAACGGCTGGTCGGCGCTGGTCTCGGGCGCGGAAAACGTAAACTACTGGCTGTGGCGCGCGCATTACGGAGCGCACGAACTCATGCACGGCTCGGTGATAGAGAGCAACGGACGCGACCGCCACATAAAGGGCGAAGTCATGGACTTTGCCGAGAGCATACGGCGTCACAGCGATTTTATAAAGGGCACGCGCCCCACATGCAGCGGACTTGCGATGATTATGTCATGCAACGCCAATATGGATTTTATGACGCAGAGTATGTATTATATAGACAACAAGCCCTTCGATTACAGGGAGGTGCTAAACAATACGTTGGCGCTGTCACTGCTTAAAGCGCGTTTAAGACCGGAATTTTTGACCGAAAACGGCGATTTCAGCGACGCCAAAGTGTTGTTTACGCCGTTTTTGCCCGACATTCAAACCGACGGATTGGATAAAAAAATCTTAGATTGGGTGGAAAACGGCGGAGTGTGGATAGCGGGACCTTTAACCGATATAAGAACCCGCGCCCACGCCAAATTCATCGGCAGCGCTACGGGCGTACTGGAAAAAGCCGCGGATATAACCATCGAATTTACTCTTCCCGCATACGACGCGAACGCCGCGGGTTACCGTGAAATATCCATGCAATACGCTTCGTCGCCGCTTAAGGCCCGCCAAATGAGTTTTGACGCCATAAGACCGGGCAAAAAGGCAAAAACGCTGGCGGCGTATCGCAACGAGGAATACCTTGACGGCTATGCCGCCATTACCGAAACGCCCTTCGGAAAGGGAAAAATAGTGGTTTTGGGCTGCCTTCCCGACAACGACGCGCTTATCGCCGTTTTGAACGACGTGTGCGGGGCCGCCGGCATAACGCCCTTTGTCGCCGCCTCCGACAACGTCATGGCGGTGGAACGCAGCGGCAGTTACGGCGAAACGGTGGCGTTTATCGAGACGGAATATCTTCCCGGCAGCTTTACGGCGCCGTTTGACGCAACGGATATTTTAAGCGGCAAAAAATACAAAAAGGGCGAAGTTGCCGCAATTGACAAGTATCAGGTGGCCATTCTTAAAAAAGACTGCTGATTTGCCAATCAAACCATAAAAGGAGAAAAAGACAATGGGCGTTAAAATTATAAAGACGGGAGAAATAATACGCCGTCAAGGCTTGTTCGGATACAACGCGTGGCCCACCGTTGCCCGCACGGGTAAAGGCGAGCTGGCGGCGGTTTGGTCGGGCGGCAGAATAAAGCATTTGTGCCCCTTCGGCAAAGTCTTATTAAGCCGTTCACGCGACGACGGCGACACCTGGAGCGCGCCGCAAACCGTAATCGACACTCCGCTGGACGACCGCGACGGCGGAATTGTCGTCAAAGGCAGGCAGTGGCTTGTCACCACGTTTAACAACAAAGTGCAAGATCAGCGCTTGTGGAACAGCGAAGCGGGCATTAAAGACGACATAAGAAAGATAATCTCCGACCGTCTGGATACTATAACGCCGCAGATGCAGGACGAAAATTACGGTTCGTTGATATCCGTAAGCGAGGACGGCGGCCAAACTTTCGCTCCGCCCTACAAGAGTCCCGTTACTGCGCCCCACGGACCGGTGCTGCTGGATGACGGCAGATATCTGTATGTCGGCAGACTATTTGACGAAGAATATGCGCCGGACGGCGAGAGCGACGGCATTTACGCCATGCAGTCGGACGACGGATACAATTGGAGCAAACTGGTAAAAATATGCGGCAAGAGCGACGAAAACGTCGGCCTTTACTGCGAACCGCATGCCGTTCAGCTGCCGGGCGGCGATATACTGGTGGGCATACGGGCGCACGAAAAGGGTAAAAGCGACGCGGCCTTTACCGTATACACGTCATTTTCGCATGACGGCGGCAAAACTTTTTCCTATCCCGAATCGTTGCGGTTTAGAGGATCTCCGCCGCATTTCTGCCTTTTGCGCGACGGACGTATTTTGCTTACTTATGCCCGCCGCGACATAAACAAGGGCATATACGCGCGTATAAGCGGCGACGGCAGACAATGGTCGGAAGAATTTTTGCTGTCCGCGACATCCTCTAGCGGCGACT
>USEG01000069.1 GCA_900553555.1 uncultured Clostridia bacterium | reverse complement strand
CCGCCTTTCCGCAAAAACGCCTTTTCGGGCGGCAGGTCGAGAAACAGCGTCAAATCTATTTTGACGTCTCCCATGGCAAGCGCGTTGAGCTTTTTGACGATGTCGGCGCCCAGTCCGCGGGCAAACCCTTGATACGCCACGGACGAATCGGCATACCTGTCGCATATCACTATTTGCCCGGCTTTAAGACGGCCTGCGATAAACTGCACGGTATGCTGACGGCGCGCCGCTTCGTAAAGCAGCAGCTCGGTAACCGCGTCCATTTCGGTGTTGAATTTATTGAGAATAATATCTCTTATCTGCTCGGATAGGGCGGTGCCGCCCGGCTCACGCGTAAAGACCGCGTCTATGCCCCTTTTTTGCAGATATTCTTTCAGTTTAGCCAGCTGCGTCGATTTGCCAACGCCCTCGCAGCCTTCCAATGTCACAAATTTTCCCGTCATAATCTTTTAAGCTCCCCGGCGAGTTTACGCACGGCGCGGACGCCGTCCGACAGCGTAAATATAAAAACCGCCTTGTTTCCCGACGCCATTTCGGCGTAAACTCCCCTTTTTCGCAGCGTCGCGACGGCTTGTGCTCCCGTAAGCCCGCACGGCGAAAAGTCCACGACGACTCTCATAGGGTCGTCGTTTTTTATCCTTATAAAATTGCCGCCGCTTATACGGCGTATTTCGCACGATAAAGCGTCGTATTTACGGGCGTGTTTCTCTTCGTATTCGACGGCTTTTTCCAGCTGTCCCATAAAAATATACGACGGACTGGTGGTGCCGAGCAGTTTTAACGCCTCGTCGGTCTTGACAAGCAGCGCGTCGCTGTTGACGGCAAGATACGCCGTCTGAGTATATGCGCACATGGTCTTGTGCGCGCTCATGTTGCACGCGTCGGCGATGCGTGACGCCGATAAGGGGAAAAGAGCGTCTTCTCCGCTGTCTCGTGAGGCAAAATGCGCTCCGTGCGCGGCGTCCACAAGCATATATATACCCAATTTGTCGCACACCTTTCTTATCTTTACAAGGTCTGCCGCAAAACCGAAATAATCGGGACTGACAACGAGCGCGGCTTTTATGTTTTTATCCGCCGCACAGGCCTTTTCGATCATTTCGGCGGTTATGGGCATGGGCAGCCCGTCATTTAATGTGTTTTCGATGAACTTTAATTTTACTCCCGCCAAGGCGGCGCCTTCGTCCGCAGAGCGATGCCGGTTTACGGGTGCAAGCACGTCCCCGCCGACGGACATTATCATGCTCTTGACTCCGATACTCGAACCGTTGACGAGAAATCGCACGTTTTTTGCGCCGAAATGCCGTGCAGCCGCAGCCTGAGCCCTTTCTATGCAGTCGCCGGGAAAAATATCCTCTATTTCCGTCCCGTCAAGACTGCACAATTTGCCTTTGTGCCCGGGCGTGTGATAACTGTATCCCTTGGCAATCTTTTTCAGCTGCGAAAAAATGCTCATTCGGTCACCCCGTAACGAGTAAGGAAAAACCGAATGAGATAAAAACTCTCGTAATGATTGAAGGTCTCTTCGTTAAGACCGTATTCGCCGATATTGCCGTTGCGGTAATGCATCACAAGATAAAACTTCTCGTCTTCATAATTGTCGTCGGTGAACCTTATATAAGAAGAGACGTTTTGGAGATTGTCGACGCGAAGAGCATATACTCCGCGCATGCCGTTTATATCCTCGGCAAAATACAGATTTTCGTTGAGAGCGTTGAGCTGGGCGTATATTTCGGCAATCTCTTCATCGCGCTGCTCTTGTGTTATTTCGCCCGCGTCGCAACGCGCGTTTACGTCGTCCATGCGATCGTAATACTCCGCCGCGTTTTCCGGCACCGAATAAAAATCTTTAAGCTCGTCGGGAATGATTCTCCCCCACACGTCCGCATTGTAAACGCCGCCGGGCATAGCGACGTTGTACATGCACATAAACGTCCTCGCCCATTCTTCTATCTTGCTTTCGGGCAGTATCAAAAACGACGTCCTGTCGCTGAATCCGTAAGTGCTAAGCGTTTCCGCCCAAAGATTCGACTGCGGCGCAATGTGCTGTACGCTTATAAGCTTTACGATATTGCCGGCGGCGTTTTCGTTGAGATAGTCCATGGCGTCGTCTTCAAAGTCGGAATCGAAAAAGTCGTAACAGGTGAGCATGACGTCCAGCTCTTCATAACTGCGCAAATTGCCCGACCAGACATAAGCGACGACAAATACAAATATACATACAATGGCAAGTGCCACGTACTTATACCAGTCGTAATAAAGATGCTGTTTTATGCGTTCGCCCGTTACTTTATTGTCCATTTGACATCCTCTTATTTTTTGGGTTTCATCGTGGGGAACAGCATTACGTCGCGTATGGACGAACTGCCCGTAAGCAGCATGACCATACGATCGATGCCTATACCCAAACCGCCTGTCGGAGGCAGTCCGTATTCCAGCGCCGTGACAAAGTCGTCATCCGTCATCTGCGCCTCGTCGTCGCCCGACGCCCTTAACCGCGCCTGGCGCTCGAAACGTTCTTTTTGATCTATCGGATCGTTCAGCTCGCTGTAAGCGTTGCCCATTTCACGCGCATAAATAAAGAATTCGAATCTGTACGTAAGGCGCGGATCTTCTTTGCTGCGCTTTGCCAGCGGGCTCTCTTCCACGGGATAATCGGTAATAAAGACGGGCTGAATGAGTTTTTCTTCCACCAGCTGGTCAAACGTGGCGTACACGATGTTACCCCAAGCCTTCTTGTTTTCGTCTATCTCCACGCCCAATTTTTTAGCCGCGTCCAAAGCTTGTCCCGCGTCCATTTTGTCATAATCTACGCCGGTGTACTTCTTTATGGCTTCCAGCATGGTAAGGCGAGGCCACGGCATTGTGAGATCTATTTCCGTGCCATCGTAAACTATTTTATTTCCCACTCCGGCAGCGTCTATCGCCGCACGGTATATCTCCTCGGTGATGTCCATCATATCGTGGTAGTCGGCATAAGCCTGATAAAGCTCCATCATTGTAAATTCGGGGTTGTGCTTTATGTCCATGCCTTCGTTGCGGAACATCTTGCCCAATTCGTACACTTTTGTAAAGCCGCCCACTATAAGACGCTTTAAGTACAGCTCGGGCGCTATACGCATATACATATCGATGTCCAGCGTGTTGTGATGCGTGACGAAAGGACGCGCGCTGGCGCCGCCCGGTATAGTGTTTAATATGGGCGTTTCCACCTCGATAAAGCCTTTCGAATCCAAAAGACTGCGAATGGCCGAAATGATACGGCTGCGCGTTTCAAAACATTTTTTGACCTGGGGATTGGCGATGAGATCGACATAACGCTGACGATAGCGAAGATCGCTGTCTTTAAGACCGTGCCACTTTTCAGGAAGAGGCAAAAGCGCCTTTGTAAGCAGCGTTATCTCGGTAACCGACACGGATATTTCGCCTTTGTGCGTCATAAATACGACGCCTTTTACGCCGATAATGTCGCCGATATCTATCATCTTCTTCCATTTTTCGTATGCTTCGGGACCCACATTGTCGATTTTTACATAAATCTGCAAATCGCCTTTTTCGTCAAGAAGATGCGAAAAGCTGGCTTTACCCATCATTCTGCGCGAAATTATTCTGCCCGCTACGGACACTTCTTTGCCTTCGTACGCGGCAAAATCGGACTTGATATCTTCCGAATTACACGTTCTTAAAAAAGACGTACACTCATACGGATTTTCGCCGTTTTGTTTTAATGCCGCCAGTTTTTCGCGCCTTATCTGCATCTGCTCGCCCAAATCTTCTTCGGCGGCGTTTTGTACATTGTTCTGCTCGTCCATGTCAAACCTCCCGTTTGCGCTTTATTTGCCCGTAGCGCCATTAAAGCGCGTTCGTGATAGAAAGAATCTTATACTTCGTGCGCGAATTTTTGATTTCGAAATTGGCAAATTCGCCTTCTTTTTTGCCGAGCAGCGCCTTGCCGAGGGGGGACTCGTCGCTTATTATTTTGGGAACTGCATACGGATCGGCCTCATACTTTCCCAACAGCTTAAAGGTCTTTTTTTCCTGCGTTTTCATATCCTGAATGCACACCTGGCAGCCCACTTCTACGCAATCGTAGTGGTCTTTGGGCACAATTACGACGTGGTTTTTTTCGTCCAGAACATTAGTAAGTTCGGTAATTTCCTCTTCAACTTTACGCTGATGTTCGCGCGCGATGTCATACTCCGAATTTTCGGACAGATCGCCGAAGGAACGCGCCTCTTTTATTTTTTCGACGGCATCACGTCTGCCCTCGTCCACAAGCCACTTTAATCTTTCCGTAAGTTCCTGCTTCTTGTCAGCGGTAATTTTTATCATTTCACATCTCCTCGCGGGCCTGTCATGTCACAACCGGGCGCCGCATGAAAACATTTAAGCGTCTGCCATATGCCGTTACAATAAAATAAGCGCCTTACGCATTATACGCAAGAACGTTCGAATGTTTTCTATTATTATAATTATACACCTTGGCGCAATATATGTCAAATGTTTTGCGCTCCCGACGCAATTTTTATCAATTCAACATAAAAAACGCCGCTTTATTATCGATAAAACGACGCTTTCGACGATTGTTGTCTTATTTTTTTCCGTTCAGTCGCTGCCGCCCGCATTGTCTTCGCCTTTTTCCGGCAGACGCGGCTGAGGAGGCATAGGGCGCGGAACGGTGCCGTCGCCGGGCTGAACGACTTCCCCTTCGGACTGCTCGTTTTTGCCGCTTTCTTCGTCCGGAATATACGGTCGGGGCGCAAGCGCTGCTTCTCCGTAAAATTCGCCCGTAAGCGCGCGCAATTCGTGCGAATATCTTTTGCTGATAGCCGCATATTCCTCGTAGTCCGCCAAAAAATCGGCAAGTTCGGCGACCATTTTTTCGCGCAAATACGCTCTTCTCGCGTATTTTTTATCCAGCTCCTGTTTTTTTAACGCGTACTCGTCCGCGCCGAAACTCTCATCCGCCGTGACGTCGCCATAAGACGCCGGAGAAGTCCTGGGCTGTATTTTTTTGTGCGGGACAACTATAGATTTTTCGCATACGGCCGGCGCCGCCGCATATTTTCTCGGGGGCGGGGCTACCATGAGACTAAAAAGCAGTGACAATAAATTTAACATAAATACCTCCACAACGAATATATCGTCAACGAGGATATTATGCCTTCAGGCGGCAGATTTTATGCGCCGCCATACCGCGCCGCGAAAGACAACATTTCTTTAAGAGTCTTGTTTTTCCGCGTCACTGCAGAGGGAAAAATTGATTCTGTCGCCCGCGACTTCGTCCACTTTAATCACTACGCTGTCGCCCAG
>USEG01000068.1 GCA_900553555.1 uncultured Clostridia bacterium | reverse complement strand
GCACCGGCAAGACCGCTACCGCTGATCAGGCAGAGGAAGTCTGCGCTCAGATCCGCAAGGTGGTGGGCGAGCTGTACGGCGAGGCTGTGGCCGAGGCTACCACCGTGCAGTACGGCGGCAGCATGAACGCCAAAAACGCCGCCGAACTCATGGCCATGAGCGATATAGACGGCGGTCTTATAGGCGGAGCGTCTTTAAAAGCGGAAGATTTTTCAAAAGTCGTGCATTTTAACAACTGACACAAAACAAAAGGGCGACGTCTCGCCCTTTTTAACATAGATTTTACGGAGCATGTATTATGAATAAAATTCTAAAAAAAGCAAACTGCAAACTAAACGTTACGGGCCCTGTTCTGACTGTCGTAATGGACGGAGTGGGACTGGCGCCCGACAACGCCGGCAACGCCGTAAAGCTTGCCTATACGCCCACGCTGGATATGCTTATGAGCAAATACCCCATGGTAAAACTAAAAGCGCACGGCACGGCGGTGGGACTGCCCTCCGACGACGACATGGGCAATTCGGAAGTGGGACACAACGCGCTCGGTTCGGGACAGGTTTTCGCCCAGGGCGCAAAACTCGTCAGTCAGTCCATAGAGTCGGGCAAGATGTTCGCGTCGGACACGTGGAAGGAAATCGTCGCAAACGTCCTTAAAAACAACTCCACGCTGCACTTTATAGGCCTATTCAGCGACGGCAACGTACATTCGCACATCGACCACCTTAAAGCCATGATGACGGAGGCGAAAAAAGAGGGCGTAAAGAGAGTGCGCGTCCACATTCTTTTGGACGGCAGAGACGTAGGAGAGACGTCTGCGCTCGACTATGTGCGCCCCTTCGAACAGTTTATGGCGCAGCTCAGAGGCGACGATTTCGACGTGTGCATCGCCTCGGGCGGCGGCAGAATGAAGATCACGATGGACCGTTACGAAGCCGATTGGAGCATGGTGGAAAGGGGCTGGCACACGCACGTTCTCGGCGAGGGCGAACAGTTTGAGTCGGCGGAGCAGGCCATAACCGAGTACAGGAAACGTTACAACGTCATCGACCAGGATCTGCCTCCCTTCGTTATCGCCAAAGACGGCAAGCCCGTAGGCCCCGTTATGGACGGCGACAGCGTCATTTTTTACAACTTCCGCGGCGACAGAGCCATCGAAATTTCGCTCGCCTTCGACAGCGAAAACTTCGATAAATTCGACAGAGTGCGCTATCCGAAAGTGGTGTATGCCGGCATGCTCGAATACGACGGGGATCGCCATATCCCCAAAAAATATCTCGTAAATCCGCCGGAGATTACCAACACCATGAGCGAATATCTGTCCGATACCGGCGTATCCGAGCTGGCCATATCCGAGACACAAAAGTTCGGTCACGTGACGTATTTTTGGAACGGAAATAAATCGGGCAAATTTAACGACGAATTGGAAACGTATATAGAAGTTCCGTCGGACATAGTGCCTTTTGAGCAGCGCCCCTGGATGAAGTGCGCCGAAATTACCGACAAGCTTATCGAGTGCATGAAGAGCGGCAAATATAAGTATCTGCGCGTCAATTTCCCCAACGGCGACATGGTGGGACACACCGGCAACATGCTGGCCACTCAGTGCGCGATGGAAGCGCTGGATTTGCAGTTAAAGCGCATAATAGACATCGTGGACCAGCTTAAAGGCGTAGCGCTCATCACGGCGGATCACGGCAATGCCGACGAAATGTACGAAATGGACAAAAAAGGCAACTTCAAGACCAATAAGGACGGCAGCTACAAGGCAAAGACCAGCCACACGCTAAATCCCGTTCCGTGCATTATTTACGACAATAATTACAGCGAAGACTATGACGTAAAACCCGACGAGGGCAAGTTCGGACTTAGCAACGTGGCGGCCACCATGGTCAATCTCATGGGGTATGAGGCGCCCGATATGTGGGACGCGTCGCTTATAACGCTCAAAAAATAGAAATGTGCCGACTAGTGCGGTAAATAAATATAAAAGGAGAAGAACATGAACAGAAAAATCGAGGAGTTTTTAACTGGTAAAGGTTTGAGTGTTACCGGCGACAAGGCTTACGGCACCGTAAACGGCTACGAAGTAAACGTAATTATCACTATGCAGTTTTCAATGGAAATAAACGTTTATTTCACCTGCAAGGCGGATCAGACGCTGATTGACGATTTGAAAGCGGACAAAAAGCTGAAAGGCATTAAGCTTAGCAAATTCGCTCTGGGCGTAAAGGCGTCCATGCTGGGGTCGCTGGCGTCGGGCGCGGTAACTAAAAGCATCGACAACGCCATGGAGTCGGTCACACAGGCGCTGAAAGAGCGCAATGTAGCCGGCGCGGAGTACTGCCCCGTATGCGGCGAAAAATTCGATGAAAATAAAGTTGCAAAACAGCACAACATGAGCGGCGTAACGGTATCGCTCGACGACGAATGTCTTTCGAAATTAAACGAGGACATCAAAGAGGAAAACGAAAAGTTTGCCTACAGCGCCGGCAATTACGGCAAGGGCTTTTTGGGCGCGTTGGTGGGCACGCTGGCGGGCGCAGCCATTGCTGTGGCGTTGTTTTATGCCGGTTTTATCGCCGCCATATCGTCCTTAGTCGCCGCGGTTTTGGGCTTTTTCCTCTACCGCAAGTTCGGCGGAAAGGAAGACAAGAAGATGATTATCATTGTGTCGCTCACAGTCATAATCGGCATGGAGCTGGCAGTGCTGGGCGTGTATATCGGAGAAATTGCCTCCGCCGGCGCACAGTACGGCTATACGTTCAGCGAAGCGTGGCAAATAGTCATGGAAGACAAAGTATTTTTTGACAGCTTTATCATCAATCTTGTCCTCACGTTTGTGTTCTCGGTTGTGGGAATGGTGGAGGAAGTATGGCGCAATTACATACGCACCAAGCGCCAGGATCTTATAAAATAATTTTTTGGACGGAAGTCTAAAATAATTTTTTGGACGGGAGTCTAAAATAATTTTTTGGACGGAAGTCGTTACAATAAAAGCCGCTTTGTTTTTTACGGAGCGGCTTTTTTTACGGATTTTTTCTATACAAAAACCGAATATTATACCGCGATAAATCAAAATGTGCTATAATATAAAAAAACGCTTTTCCGGAGGGAAAATAATGTACGATATAATTGTTGTGGGCGGCGGATTTTCGGGCGTAATGGCCGCGTGCGCCGCCGCAAGGGAAAAACAAAAAGTGCTGCTGGTGGAAAAGAGCGGGTCTCTCGGCGGAGCCGCCGTATTGAATTCCGTGCTTCCGTTTATGAATTACATGCTAAAAAAGGACGGCGAGAGGGTCTTGCTAAACAAGGGACTTTTTGCCGAATTTCTGTCGCGTCTTTATAAGTATGCCGAAAGCGACGGCGGAGACAAGGTGGTAAGCGGCAACGGGACGACCTTCAACGAAGAATTCCTTAAAATCGTAATGGACGACATGACCGATGATTACGGCGTTGAAGTACTGTTTCATGCGACGGTTTGCGACGTTTTGTCGGCGGGCGGCAAAATAAAAGAGATCAAGGTGGTGGGCAGTTTCGGCGTCGAAACATTGCAGGCGCGCTATTTTGTGGACGCGACGGGCGACGCCGTTCTGTCGCTGCTGGCGGGCGCAAGTTATCATGTCGGCAGGGAAAAGGACGGAAAATGCCAGCCCATGACGCTGTGTTTCCGTATGGGCAACGTCGACATGGAGAAATTCCGCAAAGAAGATTTGGCAAAAGTCAACAAATTGTGGAAGGAAAAACTTGCCGCGGGACAGCTGATAAATCCGCGCGAAGACATACTCATTTTCAGCCACACGACCGATTCCGTGCTTCATCTCAATTCGACGCGGCTGTTAAAGTCGCCGGTATCGGCCAAGGAAAAGAGCGTGGCCGAAAAAGAAGCCAGAAAGCAGATGCTCGAACTTTATCGGTTTCTCGTAACAAACGCGCCTTCGTGCAAGAACGCGACGCTCTTGTCGTCTTCCGTGGAAATAGGCGTGCGCGAAAGCCGCATGATAGACGGACTGTACGTTTTGACTAAGGACGACATAGTGGCCTGCCGCAAGTTCCCCGACGCCGTCGCCGCGGGCAACTACGACATCGACATTCATTCGCCCGACGGCAGCGGCACTTCGCATTATTGGGTGCCGGAGGGAGAGTACTATACCATTCCCTATCGTTCGCTTATACCCAAAGGCTTTGACAATCTTATGGTGGTGGGGCGGTGCATTTCCTCGACTCACGAAGCGCAGGCGTCTTACCGCATAATGCCCATCGTCGCGTGCATCGGCGAGGGCGGCGGAGCTGTGCTGGCAAAAGCCGATAAGGCGCTGCCGATGGTTACAAACGCCGAAGTACGTGCAGCCGTGGACGCCTACGATCTGGTGGAAGGCTATCCCGAAGCGTGCGAAAAATAAGCTCTTTTTAAGGCACACTTGTTTTGTAAGTCAAATATAATGTAAACAAGCGGCGCCATATCGGAGAGTTATGAAACAAGCGTATCGTGTTACAATGAACGCCTGCTTTATGGGATATGTTACGCAGGCGATAGTCAACAATTTCGCACCGCTTTTATTTGTCACCTTTAAGACGTCTTACGGCATCGACATCCGGCAGATAACGCTTCTTATAACCATTAATTTTATCGTTCAGCTGATAATCGATCTTTTGAGCGCAAAGTTTGTCGACAAGCTGGGGTATCGCTTTTGCGCCATTGCGGCGCACGTCTGCGCGGCGGCGGGACTTATTATGATGGCGATTGCGCCGCTCATCACGAAAAACGTCTTTGCCGGGCTGGCGGCGGCGGTAGTGGTATATGCCGTCGGCGGCGGTCTGATAGAAGTGATAGTCAGCCCCATTATAGAGGCGTGTCCTACCAAAAACAAAGAGCGCACCATGAGCGTTTTGCACTCGTTTTATTGTTGGGGATATATGGGCGTCGTGCTTATTTCGACGGCGTTTTTCGCCCTGTTCGGCATAGAAAAATGGTTTATCATGGCCTGCGTATGGGCGGTGGTACCAATTGTAAACATAGTGCTTTTTTCCGTCGCCCCCATCTATTCGCTTAGTGACGGCGGCGTAAAGGGCAAGGGAATAAATAAGCTGCTGCGCGAGGGTTCGTTTTGGTTGTTTATGCTCATGATGCTGTGCGCCGGAGCGGCGGAACAGACGGTTGCCCAGTGGGCGTCGGCCTTTGCCGAACAGAGTCTTGGCGTGGGCAAGGTTTTGGGCGATTTACTGGGGCCCATGACATTTGCGCTTGCCATGGGCGCGGCGCGTCTTATTTTCGGACTTTTCGGCGGAAAAATCAAACTTAACGTCTTTATGACGGTAAGCAGTGCGCTGTGCGCTGCGTCGTATCTTTGCCTTTCGCTCACT
>USEG01000067.1 GCA_900553555.1 uncultured Clostridia bacterium | reverse complement strand
TTCGGGATTGGGGTACGAACACGTCGGAAAATTGCCGTCGGGATGGCATTGCTCGTCTACAAGCGACAGCGTTTTGACGTTCATTCTTCTCAGCATTTCGGGCACAAGCTTGTATCCCGTGCCGTTTAAGGCGGAATACGTAACGTCGAGTCCGTCCGCCATATTTATATGTTGACCGAAAACCGTTTCAAGATATTTTTCAATTACCGCGTCGTCCACATAATTGACAAGTCCCGCGGCGATATATTCGTCCAGGCTGCCGGTAGACACTTCAAACGGATCGACGTTTTCTATATAACCGATAAGCTCGTTGGCGGCGTTGTCGGTAAGCTGACAGCCGTCGCTGCCGTACACCTTATAGCCGTTGTATTTTGCCGGATTGTGAGACGCGGTGATCATGACGCCTATATCCGCCTGGTAATTGCGCGTTATGTATGACAAAAAAGGCGTGGGCATAAGCTCTTTCGTGATATAAGTTTTTATGCCGTTTTTGGCAAAAACTTCGGCAACCGTCTCTTTGAACAGCTCGCTGTAATTGCGGCTGTCGCAGCTTACGCATGCAACCTTCTGACCGTAATGCTTCATGCTGTCGGCTATTCCCTGCGTGACGCGTCTTATCGTATATATGTTAAGGCAATTGGATCCCGCTCCCAGCTCTCCGCGCAAACCGCCCGTACCAAACTCGAGATCTTTATAAAAGCAGTTTTCGATACGTTCCGGGTCGTCGGCCATGGCGGCAAGCCCGCGTTTAACATCTTCGTCGGTGACTTTATTAAGCCACTCCTCATATTTTTCGTTGGCAGTCATAATATCTCCTTTAATTTATATCTACGCCCACCGTGTATCCGAACGTTTTTTCCGCGTGCGGAGCCAGTCGGTTGACATATTGCTTGTTTTGTAATTGACGCAAAGGCGCGTCGGCATAATCGCATACTCCCCACCAGCTTTCGGCGCAAACATAGCTGTCGCGGCAAGCGTCCGACCAGAGCGCCAACAGCGGCGAACGACCGGTAAAATTCAAAGAATACTCCTTGCGGCATATTTTATATTCCGAGCAAGGTCTTTCCATGATGAGAGTATTGTATTTTTCAAACAACGCTTTATTGAGCGGCAGCCTTAAAATGTCCAGCGTTTCTTTTTCACGGCTTAAAAATTTGCCTTTTAACGGTAAAACAACGGTGGAAAATTTTTGGGGAAAAACAAACTCCGTTTCTTCGTCTATAAGAAAAGCCGGATGCGATCCTATCATGAAAAACATTTCGCCGTCGCCCTTATTGGTTACTTTATACTGCACCGACAGCACGCTGTCGTGTAGCGAATATACCGCGCCGAGTTCGAACAAAAAGGGAAACTGCGCAAGCGTACCCGCGTCGCTAATAAGACACAGCTCGGCTTTATCTTCAAGATGCTGCCTCACCGAAAAAACACTATCCTTGGCAAATCCGTGGATGTCGACTTTGTAGCGTCTGCCGGAAAACTCGTATTCCCCGTCCGCCATTCTGCCGCAGAACGGAAACAAAATATGATCGGAGTAATTCCAGTATCGGGGATTGCCGCAAAACATCAGCGGTTTATTGAGGCGTTTGTCGTAAATATCCGCCAGACAGCCGCCTTGAGGGGTTATTGAAACGCGGAGACATGAATTTTCGATAACGATCACAAATTCCTCCCTGCATATTTTATCACTAACTGCACGGAAAGTAAACCGTTAAAGCGGTAAAATCGCGTTTTTTATTAAGGATTTATTTTTCCATGTTGTCCAGCATACGCAGCCATGCCGACACGGACGCATCGCTGGGCATGCGCCAATCGCCGCGCGGCGACAATGCCACCGACCCCACCTTCACGCCGTCCGGCATACATGAACGCTTGAACTGCTGGGCGAAAAACCGCTTTATAAATATTTTTAGCCATTTATAAATGACGTCTTTGTCATAGTCGGGAAAGGCCAGCTGTGCCGCTCGATAGAGTTTTCGCGGAGAATAGTAACAGCGCAGCATATAATAAAGGAAAAAGTCGTGCAATTCGTACGGCCCCACGATATCCTCGGTCTTTTGCGAAATATCGCCGCCACTGGGCGGCAGCAGCTCGGGACTGACGGGTGTAACCAGAATATCACTTAGCACGGCTTTTATTGCGCCGCCCTTCTCGTTGCCGTAATGCGATATAAGATATCTTATAAGCGTCTTGGGAACAGATGCGTTTACGGCGTACATGGACATATGGTCGCCGTTGTACGTCGCCCAGCCCAAAGCAAATTCGGACAAATCGCCCGTTCCCACCACCAGTCCGCCCGTCATGTTGGCAATGTCCATGAGCACCTGAGTGCGTTCGCGCGCCTGGGCGTTTTCGTAAGTGACGTCCGTGGTTTTATCGTCGTGGCCTATGTCCTTAAAATGCGTCAAAACCGCTTTCTTGATGTTGACCTCCTTTACATCGACGCCCAGCGCCTTGGCAAGCTTTAAAGAATTATCGTGCGTGCGACGCGTCGTTCCGAAACACGGCATCGTAACGGCAATGACGCGAGGTTTGTTTTTTGCGGCGTCGGCGGCAGTTTTCGCCACTATAAGCGCCAGCGAGGAATCCAGTCCGCCGGAAACGCCTACGACAAGAGTCTTTGCGTTTGTGTGCTCGATGCGTTTTTGAAGAGCGCGGCTCTGCATTGTAAGAATAAGCTGCGAACGACTGAACAGTTCGTCGCCGTCAGACGGTACGAACGGATAACGCATAAACGTGCGCGTAAGAGCGGTATTGGTGCGTTCGACAAAAAATTTCACTGTCCGCTCAGGCTGTTTTCGGTCGCCGGACGTAAATATCTTGGCGCGTTCAGACGACAGATAGCTTACGTCGATCTCCGATACAGTCACAGCGCTGTCAAAGAGTTTGCTTTCGGCAAGAATTTTACCGTTCTCGGCAATCATGCAGTGCCCCGAAAACACCAGATCTGTGGTAGATTCGCCTTCGCCCGCCGAACAATATACATATCCCGCCAGCAGCCGTGCGCTTTGAGAAGACACCAGCAGCCTTCTGTATTCGCTTTTGCCCACGCTTTCGTTGGACGCCGACAGGTTTACTATTATCGTCGCACCCGACAAAGCCAGACGAGTAGACGGCGGCATCGGCACCCAAAGGTCCTCGCACAATTCGGCGCCTACCGTAAACTCGGGCATTCCGTCGCATTCGAAGACAATTCCCTGCCCGAAAGGAACGCAGTCGCCGCACAGCACGATATCTTCCGTCCGGGGCGGCGCTTCAGTAAACTGTCTCTTTTCGTAAAACTCATTATATTCCGGCAGGTACGACTTGGGCACGACGCCTATTATTTTGCCGCGGTTAATTGCTACCGCGCAGTTGTATAGCGCGCCTTTCACATTTACGGGGCAGCCCACAAAAATAATTGCGTCCACCGTTTTGGTGTATTCTTTTATGCGCGAAAGCGCCTGCCGGGCCTCATCTATCAATACGTCGTGATAAAACAAATCTCCGCACGTATAGCCCGTCAGACACAGTTCGGGAAATACCATGATTTTTGCGCCCAGTGAAGCCGCCTTTAATATTCCGCCGCACACTTCTTCACAATTGCTCTCAGGGTCGGCCACAGTGACACGCGTGCTTATCGCCGCCGCTTTTACAAAACCGTCATTCATAAACCAATTCCTTTATAATTATTTCAAGAAAATCATCTGCCTGATTTTGAACGTACAACCGCCAATGCCGCCGCTGCAATCAACGTAATTAGACCCGGCAGCGCATAAACCGACGCGGCGCCGGACGAGCAACCACCGCACGACGCACCGGTCTCCGAATTGTCGCCCGCGTCGTCGGGATTGTCCGAAGACCCCGAATAATATTCGTCAAGCAGCCTGTCCACTTCGCTTTTTTCTCCGTACACTACTTCGATATGAATGGTTTTATCGTCATCGTCAACGTACTTTTCTTCCCAATCGTCGAAGGTGTACTTAATGACGTCTTTCTGTCCGTACACCTCGTGTCCGTTGATGATAAGCTTATACACGGCTCCGGACGAATTGGGATAGGTCATAAACGTATACTTACAGCCCAAATAGGCGTTTTCGATGACCTTTTCCGACGGGGCGGAACCGTACGTCTTATCGGGCGTGGACGACGTAACCCTGTAAGAACGGTTGTTGCCGAATTCCAGCTGTACGGCGCATTGGTCGCCAAAGCCGCTTATTTCGTACACATACACGGGGGCGAGAGAATCGTCTTCGAATATTTTGTCCGCCAGCTTATAATCCGCTCCTTCCGCGGTAATACCCGTCAACGTGTAGCGGGTCTGCGTTTTTATTCGCAAAGTCAGCTTTTCGGTGCCGGCGGCGTAATTGGGGCCGAAGGGACCGTCAAACTGTGCCGAACAACTGCTAACCGCTATGTTGCTGCCCGTTATGGTAAGCGCGGCATAACCGGTGGTTTTATCGTAAGTCTCATCATACAGCCGCACGAAATCTTTGCCTATGTTCATTATATCGCCGTAATTCCAGTGCGAACTGTCGCTGCCCACCACCACATTCATATTGTTTTGCATCTCGTTGATAAGATAATCTTTAAGCGGCGCCACATAAACGTTGCGCATCTGAGACGCCAACTTGTGCTGAGCCTCTATAAGCGCGAGATTTTGATTTACGCTGTCCTGAGTGGCTGAAGAAAAGGTCTTACTTATTTCTCCGACATAAATGGGCATATCGGAATAGTCCTGACCTGTTTTTTCCGAGATATCGGCGCGGAAGTCTTCAAACAGAACTTTGCATACGTCCAAATAATCATCGGGACGGCCGCGATCGGTTTCGCCCTGCATCCAAAACAGTCCCTTAATGTTTATTTCGGTATAACCTTCTTTACGAAGATCTCTTAAAAATTCGTCGAATACGGTCATAAACGTGCGGTACTGGAAACCTATAATATTGAAATAGTCGTCTGTGTAATAGTCGTACTCCCACAAACTCTTGGGATACCAGTTGCCGAAACTGCCGTAATTGCCGTCGGGAAAGACCGAAGTTCCGCCGGCGGCGGATTTGAATATAACGGCTTTTCTATCGGCGCCCGTATACTCCGGCCTTTCGTTAAGCAAACGCGCCATGCCTATCTCGAACCCCACGTGCTGGTCGGTATATCCGCAGCCGTGCTGAACGGGTCGGAAATCGGTGAAATACCTGCCCGATCCTCCGCTTACAGTCTTGTGCGTTCCGCCGTAATATAATACGTTTTCCGTAGGCGCGTATGGCTGTGCGATGCCCGTGGCCGTGGACGTAATAAGCGTACTTCCGGCGGCGTTGCTCTGCCCTGCTATCATAAAGACGTCCGCCGTCTTCCCGTCTGCTGCGTCCGCCCGGACAGGCGCGGTAAACAGCGCAAAAGCCGCTGCTGCCG
>USEG01000066.1 GCA_900553555.1 uncultured Clostridia bacterium | reverse complement strand
GGCGTGGTAAGAGGCAACATTATAGGACAGTTTATAGTGTATTTTACCGGTATGGCGGATGTTTTTTATCTCGGCAGCACGATGATTTTCGACGCATCGGTAATAGGTCTTGTCTTTTCGGTTATGCTTGCATGCGTTGCGGATATATATAAAATCAATCATTCTGCGCGCACAAATGTGGCGACGGAAGCGGGAGAAGACAATGCGGATTTATCCGAGTTTGATGATTTTTTGAACAAATAAAATAAAAGTGACAGTTATTTTTGTAAAAGACAAGGAAACTTGCCTTTTATTTTTTGCCTTTTTGATAGACAAAAGAGAAAATTTGTGTTAAAATTTATATATGAAAAAGAAACCAATTGTTGCAATAGTCGGCCGCCCGAACGTCGGTAAATCGACTTTTTTTAATAAAGTGTGCGGTAGGCGCATATCAATAGTAAAGGATACTCCCGGCGTGACCCGAGATCGTATTTATTCTGACGCGGAGTGGTGCGGGCACGACTTTACTTTGATAGATACAGGCGGCATCGAGATTAAAAGTCAGGACGTCATGTTCGCGCATATTCTGAGACAGGCGGAGACGGCGATAGATATTGCCGATGTAATAATTTTCATGCTCGATGCGCGCGACGGCGTACTTGCGTCAGATTATGATATTGCGGATATTTTGCGCCAGGCAAAAAAACCGGTAATTCCGGTCGTAAACAAAATGGATAATTACAAAGAAGAGGATTTGTACGACTTTTATCAATTGGGTCTTGGCAATCCTTTCGGCATATCATGCGAACAGGGCATAGGCATAGGAGACGTGCTGGATGCCGTTGTCGCGCACTTTCCCGAACAAAGCGCGGAGCAGCATACCGACGCACTTAAAATCGCTTTCGTCGGACGCCCCAACGTGGGTAAGTCCAGCATAGTCAATAATATTCTGCACGAGGACAGAGTTATAGTTTCCGATATTGCCGGAACGACCCGCGACGCGGTGGATACGCCGTTTGAAATAGGCGAAAAAAAGTATATCATAATAGACACCGCCGGAATGCGCCGTCAAAGGTCGGTGGAAAACAATTCGGTTGAAGATTATTCGGTCATGCGTTCAATTTGGGCCGTTTCCCGCGCAGACGTCGTTGTTACCGTTTTGGACGCCACTCAGCCCGTTTCCGAACAAGACGTGCGTATAGCCGGATATGTGGCGGAGGAAGGCAAACCGGGAATAATAGCCGTCAACAAGTGGGATGCTGTGGAAAAAGACGGATTTACCGCCATAGATTATGAAAAAAAATTGAGAGAGCAGTTTTCTTTTATGGATTATTTGGTGCCGGTGTTTGTTTCGGCGAAAAGCGGTTTGCGCATAGATAAATTGCTTGCCTTATCCGAAAAAGTTTATAAAAACGCATCGCAGCGCATTGCCACCGGCACATTAAACGATGTTGTCGCGGACGCCATAGCCGCTACCGAACCGCCTTCAAAGCACGGCAGGCGACTCAAAATTTATTATGCCACGCAACCGGACGTTTGTCCGCCTAAATTTGTGTTTTTTGTCAACGACGCAACGCTTGTTCATTTTTCGTACAAAAGATATCTCGAAAATGCGTTGAGAAGAGCCTTTGATTTTTCGGGAACGCCGATCCGTCTTGTTTTTAACAGCAAAAAGGAGGACGATGGAATTTAATGGTAGGCCTTTTGACTGTTTTGATGTATATCGCTTTTATCGGCATATCCTATTTGGCGGGAAGCGTCAATAACGCCATAATAATATGTCGTCTACTGGGATACGACATAAGAAGTCTCGGCAGCGGCAACCCCGGAGCAATGAATATGGTACGCAGCGTAGGCTTGTGGTGGGGTGCGTTGACTTTGCTTATGGACGCCCTTAAAGGCGCACTGCCCGCGCTTGCCGGCTGGTACTTTTTGGGGACGCCGTTATCGTTTGAAGGCAGTCGTATAGGCGCATGTTTGTGTGGCCTTGCGGTGATAATAGGACATATTTTTCCCGTATATTATAAATTTAAAGGCGGAAAAGGAGTGGCTAGCGCACTGGGAATAAGTATTGTATTAAATCCTTTGTTGGGCGTACTGTCTTTTTTGCTTTTGCTGCTAATTATAATTATTACGAAAATAGGTTTTATAGGTTCTTTTATCGGAGTGGGAATTCCGCTTATAGTAGAGAGCGTCAGGGAATTCGCCGCCGGGGATATTATAGGCGGTTTGGCTTTGCTGGCGATATTTGCGGCAATTATAGCAATGCATCGCGGTAATATCGAAAGATTGATAGAAGGCAGAGAAAACAAGATAAATTTATTCGGCAAGAAAGATAAGCCCAAGAAAAACAACGATAAATGCGCTAAACCCGCTTGAATTTTTACAACAATATTAATTTTAGCATAAAAAATTATCCTCCGCATAGAATGTACTATCATCGTGGAGGATTTTTTTATGGAAGAATACGATATTTACAGAGATATACGCGAGCGCACGGGCGGTGATATTTATATCGGCGTCGTCGGCCCCGTTAGAGCGGGTAAATCTACTTTTATCAGCAATTTTATGCAAAAAATGATTTTGCCGCGTATGCACAATAAACAAGAGGCGGAGCGCGTTCGCGACGAATTGCCGCAAAGCGCAAACGGCCGTACCATAATGACCACCCAACCGAAATTCGTGCCCGGCGAAGCGGTGTCTTTGGAACTCGGCGAAAATATAAACGTCAGAGTGCGTCTTGTCGATTGCGTGGGATATCTGATAAGCGGCGCCGCCGGAGACACGGATGAGGACAATAAGCCCCGTATGGTCAAAACGCCTTGGTCCGATCAACCCATGCCGTTTGAAAAAGCTGCGGAAACAGGCACCAAAAAAGTTATTGAAGAACATTCTTCCGTCGGAATCGTTATTACGAGCGACGGTTCGATTGACACCGAAATACCGAGGATAAATTACGTCTCTGCGGAAGAGCGCGTCGTAAAAGAACTGACGGCTCTCGGCAAGCCTTACATTATAGTGCTCAATTCTTCCGTTCCGGATTCGGCCGAAACGCAAAAGCTTGCTTTAAATCTCGGCGAAAAATATTCGGCGACCGTGTTGGCAATGGATGTTCTCAACATGACGGAAGTGGATATTCTGCACATATTCGAAAGTCTGCTTATGGAATTTCCGCTGCGCGATATAGAAGTCAATATCAACAAATGGGTAAGAGCGCTGCCTAAAGAAAGCGAAATTGTCGAAAATTTATGTTCGCGCATGGTTGCTGCGTCTGAAAATATGAATAAAATGTCCGACGCGAAAACCGTTCTGCCCGCTTTTGAAGACAGCCCTTATTTCGATTCCGTCGAGATAGCGACGGCAGATCTCGGCAGCGGAAAAATAACGTATTCGGTAAAAGTAAAAGACGGGTTGTTTTATAAGGCGTTATCGTCGGCGGCGGAAAATGAGATTGCGGATGATTTTGCTCTCATGTCATACGTCAAAGAATTGTCGGCGGCAAAAAAACATTACGACAAAATCAAAGACGCCCTTAATTGCGCCGTCGAAAACGGATACGGTGTTGTCGCTCCGTCCATAGACGAAATGAAACTGGAAGAGCCCGAAATAGTAAGGCAGGGTTCGCGTTACGGAGTAAAACTAAAAGCCAGCGCACCGTCGCTGCACATTATGTCGGTGGAAGTTTCTGCTGAGGTAAGTCCCATAATGGGTACCGAACAGCAGAGCGAAGAGACGGTACGTAAAATGCTGGACGGCTTTGAGGGCAATCCGTTGGGAATATGGAATACAAATATGTTCGGAAAAAGTATGGAAGAGTTGGTAAATGAAAGCATAAACGACAAGCTTAACAATATGCCGCCCGAAGCTCGTAAAAAAATGCGTAAAACGCTTTCGAGAATTATAAACGAAGGCAAGGGCGGAGTTATTTGCATCCTCCTGTAAATATCGGAAAGAATAAGGCGGCTATATGTTGACTTATTCTTTTTTTTATAGTAATATATTATCTATGAAAACGTTAATTCTGGCATCAAACAATAAAGGCAAGTTGGAAGAAATCAGGGCTATTTTAAAAGACAGATTTAAGGTCTTGTCGCTGAGCGACTGCAAAATATCGGCCGACATAGAGGAAACGGGCGCTACGTTTGAAGAAAACGCGCTTATAAAAGCAAAAGCCGTTTACAGAATGACCGGTCTGCCGGTAATAAGCGATGACAGCGGATTGGAGGTTTATGCGCTTGACGGCGCGCCGGGAGTGTATTCCGCAAGATTTGCCGGCGATGAGCACGACGATGAAAAAAACAATGAAAAATTATTGAATTTGATGAAGGGAAAGGACAATCGCGACGCAGCGTTCGTTTGCTGCGCGGTTTTTTACGACGGAAGCAGAGCGGTGTCCGCCGAAGGCAGGGCGGAAGGAAAAATTCTCGAGAAAAAAGACGGAGATAACGGCTTCGGTTACGACCCGCTTTTTTACTCGTACGATTTGAATAAGAGTTTCGGCTGCGCAAGTTTTGAAGAAAAAAATTCGGTTAGTCACCGCGCCCGCGCCTTTAACGCTCTGGCGGAAAAATTATGAATTATATTTGCGTTATTTCCGATTCCCATTCGCGAAGGCATCTTATAGAGGAATTGCTTCCCGTAATAAACAAAGCGGATCTTTTTGTTTTTTTAGGCGATTGCACGGGCGATATTTATAATTTTCGCAGCGAAATAAAACCGCAGATTGTTGCGGTAAGCGGCAATTGCGACATAATAAAAGCTTATCCGGATGAGGAGATATTCGAGTGGCAGAAACACAGATTCTTCGCAACGCACGGGCACAAATACCACGTTAAGCGCGATTATAGCGATTTATCGTATGCCGCAACGGAAAGAGGATGCGACTGCGTTTTGTTCGGACATACGCACCAATCTGTAATAGAAAGGCTGGGCGGAGTAGTATTGGTCAATCCGGGAAGTATAGCCGAACCACGCTTTTCAAAGCCGTCTTATGCGTTGATTTACGGCGAAAACGGTAAGATTTTTCCAAAAATTATTTCATATGAGCATTAAAATTGTTGACAAGCGGCAAATAATATGTTATTATTTTTAGGCATGTGTGGCGTATATATGCGGGTGTAGCTCAATGGTAGAGTTCCAGCCTTCCAAGCTGGCTGCGTGGGTCCGATTCCCATCACCCGCTCCACTATATGCGCCAGTAGCTCAGCTGGATAGAGCAACGCCCTTCTAAGGCGTGGGTCAGGGGTTCGAATCCCTTCTGGCGCACCAACATGAATTGCGCGTGGTGGGTATAGCTCAGTTGGTTAGAGCGCCAGGTTGTGGCCCTGGAGGTCAAGAGTTCGACTCTCTTTACTCACCCCACTAAATTTTAATGGGGTGTCGCCAAGCGGTAAGGCACGAGACTTTGACTTTCGCATTCGCAGGTCCGAATCCTGCCACCCCAGCCAA
>USEG01000065.1 GCA_900553555.1 uncultured Clostridia bacterium | reverse complement strand
CAAGTACGGCTGCCGCTTGTGAGACCTGATAAAGTGGAAATCGATACGCAAACGGGGCCGGAATATTTTAACGACGCTTTGATAGCTGTCAGCGACGCTTTGGGCCTACGATCAAAGAATTATGCAGCGATTTTGCATCCTGCCATGATAAAAGGAGGTTAAAATGAAGTTGTGGGAATTTATTAAAGCCGTTATTCGCAGATTATTGGGCAAAGAAGACAATGTCATCTGCTATATTACGGGCGAGGGCACGCTGCCGCTGCCTTTGAGCGAAGATGAGGAAAAAGACGCCTTAAAAAAACTAAAGCAAGGCGATTCGGACGTGCGTGAGCTGCTTATCGTACACAATCTGCGCCTTGTGGTGTATATCGCAAAAAAATTCGATAATACCGGCCTTGACTGCGACGATCTGATATCAGTAGGCACAATCGGCCTTATAAAAGCGGTTAGCAGTTTCGACCCAGATAAGAATATTAAACTTGCCACTTACGCGTCACGGTGTATCGAAAACGAAATACTGATGTATCTTAGACGTATGACAAGACTTAAATCGGAGATATCACTTGACGAGCCTCTCAACGTAGATTACGAGGGCAACGAATTGCTTATGAGCGATGTCTTGGGAACCGATCCCGATTTGGTGTCAAAAAATCTCGAAACTACCGTGGAAAAACAGCTGCTTTGGAAAGCTTTGGCAAAACTTAATAAACGCGAACGCGAGATTATGCAGATGCGTTTCGGCCTTACCGGCGCCGAAGAAAAAACGCAAAAGGAAGTAGCGGACATGATAGGAATATCGCAGTCGTATATTTCGAGGTTGGAAAAAAAGATAATAGGCAGATTAAAAAAGGAAATATCAAAGTCCATTTAGACGACAATATATGTAAAAAATGTTTGCCCCCGGCGCAAAAGCCCGAAGCTTTTTTAATAACTTCGGACTCAATGTTTATTCTATGTGTTTTTTCAATGACTTTTTGGCGTTTTTTTCCAGTCTCGATACCTGCGCCTGCGAAATACCTATCTCATCCGATACTTCCACTTGCGTTTTGCCTTGGTAAAAGCGCATCAGTAAAATTTCCCGTTCGCGCGCATCGAGTTTCTTTATTGCCTCGCTTATAGCGGTATTATTGAGCCATTTTTCGTCGTAATTTTTTTTATCGCCAATTTGCTCCATTATCAGTACTGTTTCGTTTCCGTCATGATAAACCGGTTCAAACAGCGATATCGGATCGCTTATTGCGTCCATAGCGTCTTTTGCGGCGGATTCGGGGATGCCTAGCGCTGCCGCGACTTCGCAAAGGGAAACTTCCTTGCCGCTGTCCGCTTCCAGCGTTTGGCGCATTGTAATAACTTTATATGCCGTATCGCGAATGGACCGGCTTACCCGCACCGCGGAGCAGTCGCGCATATAACGTCGTATTTCGCCGATAATCATAGGTACGGCATAGGTGGAAAATTTGAGCGATAAAGACATGTCAAAATTGTCCATTGCTTTCATAAGACCTATTGTGCCCACCTGAAATAAATCGTCGGCGCTGCCTTTTTTGCTGTAAAAACGCTGTATAACACTTAATACAAGCCTTAAGTTTGCCAAAATAAACTTTTCACGCGAGGCTGCATTGCCTTGACGCGCCTGTTTTAACAGCGTCATCATCTCCTCGTGGCTCAGTTTGGGCAGCGTCGAAGTATCAATTCCGCAAATGGAAATTCTTGCCGACATTTTTACCTCCGTACAATTGATTATTGTCCCTTTTATGCCGCGAATTTATACGCCGGAGAAAAAATTTTTACACTTAATGCGATTTTTATGCATATATTCTGTTGAGGTATTATATGAATAGAACGACGCATGAATTGTCTTATTCGGAACTCCGAAGCAAAATGGTTGTGGATCTTAACGACGGTAAAAACCTTGGCCATATAAGCGACATGGTGTTTTCTCCCGATTTAAGGCGCGTAATGGGTATAATAGCGCCGCTTGGCAAACGCGGAATGTTTGCAAAAGGGCAGGACGTGTTTATTCCTATATCGTGTATAAAAAACATCGGCGAAGATGTGATTATCGTAGATATAGGCGCGTTATCGGGAGTGTGCCCGCCGCCTCCTAAACCTTGCGAAAAACAGCAGCCGCCCACAGATATACCCGGAGCCGCGTCCGCCGCCGATTTAAGCGCGGCAACTGAAGACCCCGGATGCGATCACAGATGCGACAAATGTATGTTGTTTGATTGTCGTTTCAGGTGGAAAGGTAAGGCTTTCTGAAAAATAGCATTGACAACACTTAAATAATTTAGTATAATAATTTTATCGAATACACAAGAGGTCATTAGCTATGAAATGTATGTATTGCGGTTTTTTGGAAAGCAAGGTCATCGATTCGCGCCTGTCGTCTGACGGCAGCACAATACGCCGCCGCCGCGAATGTCTAAACTGCGGAAAGCGTTTCACGACATACGAGGTAGTGGAACACACGCCGCTGCTGGTCATTAAAAACGACGGCACGCGTGAGCCTTTCGACGTGAATAAGATAAAAAACGGCATAATCAAGTCTTGCGAGAAGCGCCCGGTTGCAATGAAGGATATAGACGCATTGGCGGCCGAAATCGAAAAGAAGGCGTACAATTCGCTGGATCAGGAAATTCCTTCGTCCGTAATAGGCGAAATGGTAATGGAAGGCCTTAAAAATCTTGATCAGGTGGCGTATATTCGTTTTGCATCCGTGTACCGTCAGTTTAGAGACGTAACGACTTTCATGCAGTTTATAGAACAATTTGAGGAGCGTATCAAAAACGAAAAATGACACTGCGTGAAGCTCGGCGGGATAAGCCGTACACCATACGGCGCGTAAACGGAGAGGATAAGCAATCGCTAAGGCTCATGGATATGGGCTTTACAAGCGGATGCAAAATTTGTGTTCTTGCGAAAGCGCCCGGAGGAGCCGTACTTGTCTCTCTTAGAGATTTCGTCGTCGCGTTGCGCGCGGATGTTGCTGCGCTCGTCGAGGTGGTAGCGCAATATGTATGAAGAATTACTGCTTGTGGGCAATCCCAATGTGGGAAAGACCAGCGTTTTTAACAGATTAACCCGATCGTCCGAGCACGTCGGCAATTGGCACGGCGTAACCGTGGCGGAAAAATCTAAAATAATACAATACGACGATAAAGCCCTAAAGATTACCGATCTTCCGGGGCTTTATTCACTTTCGCCTTATTCTCCGGAAGAACAGATATCCGTAGACAAAATACTTCATGACAATTCTTCGCTGATAATAGCCGTGTGCGAGGTGGGCAATTTGCAGCGCAATCTTTTTTTATTGCTGCAGCTTATGGAAGCGGAGAAAAACGTTATTCTTGTCGTCAATATGGTGGACGAACTGCACAGAAAAGGTCTGAATATAAACTGCGGTCTGCTGTCGGCTCGGCTTAACGTTCCGGTTGTGGCAACCAGCGCAAAGTACGGAAAAAGCGCATTTGAGATTTTGGAATGCGTTCGGAAATACGAAAAGCTTGTTCCCAATTTTCCGTGCCAATATCTGGGTAAACTGCCATTAAGTCGGGCGGAAAAACTAGTGGAAGAATATGCGAAACAGGCAAATGTTCCCACGCGGTGGGCGGCGCTGCAGTTTATGTCCGGCGATGCATTGATGATGGATAAATTGCATCTGCCCGAAAAACTTGTCGCAAAAAACGCCGATTTGACATGCATGCGCGAAGAAATATGTTCGGCAAGATATGCTTTTATCGAAAAAATAACGGACGGCATAATTTTTGCCGAAAAAGAAAAATCAAAAAGACGAAAAAAAGCCGTGGGCAACAAAACGCCGCCTCAGTTGTGTTTTTTCGACAAAATAGCGCTTAATCCGCTGTTTGCGCTGCCCGTCTTTATTGTAATAATGCTGCTCGTGTTTGCCGTGACTTTCGGACCGCCGGGACGATTTTTGTCCGATTTGTTGCAAGCGGCGATAGATAAATTTGTCTATGCCCCGGTTTTCGCGACGCTAAAAGATTCGTCTTGTCCCGAATGGTTAAACGCGCTTATATGCGAGGGGATAATAAACGGCATGGCGGGAATAACGGTGTTTTTGCCGCAAATAGTACTGCTGTTTTTGTTTTTAGCTGTTATGGAAGACAGCGGTTATATTTCGCGCCTGGCATTCATGACGGACGGCTTGTTCGGAAAAATAGGTCTGTCGGGCAGAAGCGCTATAACCATGCTGATGGGGTTTGGCTGCTCGGCAACGGCGGTAATGACGACGAGAGGACTGGAAGACGAAAATATGCGCAGAAAGACGGCGATAATAACGCCTTTTATAAGTTGTTCCGCCCGGCTGCCCGTATATATGACCATCGGCGGATATTTTTTCTCGGCGGGCAACTGGCTGGTGATTTTTTTCCTGTACCTGTTGGGCGCGGCTGTGGCTTTTTGCGCTGCCGCTGTAATGGAAAAGATGTTTGCATCTCTTAAAAGCGGAAAACCGTCCTTTATCATGGAAATGCCGCCGTATAGAATGCCCACGATAGAGCGGGTATTTCAGATTATTAAAAACAATATCAAGGCGTTTTTAATAAAAGTGGGAACAACTATTTTTTCGCTCAATGTCATTGTATGGATACTGTCGAATTTTTCTTTTACGAGCGGATACGGAGCAGGAGAAGACAGTATTATGGTGACCATCGGTAAAGCCGCGGCTTTTATTTTTAAGCCGCTGGGTTTTGGCTCGTGGCAGGCTGTAACGGCTCTTTTAAGCGGTTTTGTCGCAAAAGAAGCCGTTGTTACTTCCATTGAATCTTTGGGCGGGGTGTCGGCGTTGTTCGGCGGCGCAACTGCCGGGTTGGACGCATTTTGTTTCATGATTTTTACGCTTTTATATGTGCCGTGTATTGCGACGGTGGCGGCACTTTTTAAGGAAACGGGCATAAAATGGACGCTTGCGGGCATGGGCGTTCAGTTGGTTACCGCATATTTGTTGGCGCTTGCGGCGCGTCTTGCGGGAGTGTTGTATATGCTGTACCCCGGTGTGGCGATAGCTGCTGCGATAATTGCCGCGTGTTCGGTTATAGCAGCCGTGCTTATTGTAAGGTACGGAAAAAAAAGATGCGGCGAATGCTGTAATTGCGGCGCGCTGTGTCAAAAAAATAAATAGCGAAAAACATGTATTAAATTCGTTAAAATTGCCAAATATTTTTATACAGGAGGTAATTTTAATGGTAATAGGATATGTTCTGCTGGGTTTTGTGGCAGTAATGATGTTTTTCGGATTGCTCAACGAAGTCGTGCGCTCCATGAAAATGGAACCGTGGATTGCGCTTGTTTTTGTCATTGCATACATTGTGGGCGGCGTTATCCCCGCGATATATTTCGGCAGTGAATTTGCATTCAGCATAGGAGGTTTTATCGTGCCTTTGGTGCTTGCGGTAGTGCTGACGGTGTTTGCGGGATTCGGAATGACTTTTTTGCGTACTGCGACGGCAATGCTTGCAACAGCCGCTGTTACGGTAG
>USEG01000064.1 GCA_900553555.1 uncultured Clostridia bacterium | reverse complement strand
ATCTTGCAGACGGCCATTGAAGCGGCTCTTCTCAACATATCTTCGGGCACGCCTTTTGCTCCCGGCATTGTGCCGCCGTACTGGTTGATAATGTCGACATATTCGGGAATGACAGAGGAAGCGCCGTGCAAAACGATGGGGAATTTGGGTAAACGTTTTGACACCTCTTCGAGAATGTCGAAACGCAGTTTGGGTTCGCCCTTAAACTTATATGCACCGTGCGAAGTACCGATAGCGATGGCCAAAGAATCAACGCCTGTTTTGGAGACGAATTCTTCTACCTGGCCGGGATCGGTATAGCAAGCGTTTTCGTCGGATACGTTTACTTCGTCCTCGACGCCGGCAAGCTTGCCCAGTTCCGCTTCTACGACGACGCCGTGATCATGCGCGTATTTGACGACTTCGGACGTAACTTTGATATTGTCGGCAAAGGGGAGCGACGATGCGTCGATCATTACGGAAGTAAATCCGTCGTCTATTGCGGATTTGCACAGTTCATAGGAATCGCCGTGATCCAAATGCAATGCAATGGGAAGCCCCGAATCTTCTACGGCGGCCTCTACAAGCTTTTTAAGATATAACGGATTTGCGTAATTTCTCGCGCCCTTGGAAACCTGCAGAATGAGCGGAGCCTGTTGTTTTTTTCCGGCTTCGACTATGCCCTGAATGGTTTCCATGTTATTGACATTAAAAGCGCCGATGGCATATCCGCCCTCATAAGCTTTTGCAAACATGTCTTTTGTTGTAACTAATGGCATAATAATCCTCCAAAATATTACTTTCGTCGCTATTATACACCATTTAAAAGATTTTGACCAGCATTTTGACGGACTTTTTTGAAAATATTTATTTTATGTGTTTTTTTGTAAATTTGAAAACGTTTATACTTGTATCGGCGGTAAATATGTGTTATACTAATAAAGAGGTTTAATGGTATGACAGATGAAAGAATAAAAATTTTGGCGGAAAAACTGGTCGGTTATTCCGTCGCCGCAAAGAAAAACGACAAAGTACTTGTCGAGGCTTTTGACGTTGAAACGCCGTTGATAGAAGAAATTATTAAAAACATTTACAAAGTCGGTGCGATACCGTTTGTCGACGTATACAGCAATAAAATTCAGCGCCGGTTGCTCATGCAGGCGGACGAAAACACAGTTACGGCTTGGACAAAATACGCAAAAGCCAAAATGCAGGATATGGATTGTTATATCGGCGTGCGCGGAGGATATAATTCTTATGAATTAAGCGATGTACCGTCGGAAAAGCAGGAACTTTACTCGCGTATTTACGGACATGCCGTACACCATGAAATAAGGGTGCCCAAGACACGCTGGGTGGTGCTGCGTTATCCTAACGATTCCATGAGTCAGTTGTCTGGCATGTCGACGGAGGCGTTTGAAGATTATTATTTTTCGGTGTGCAATCTCGATTATTCGCTGATGAACGACAGAATGACGCCGCTTAAAACAATTATGGAAAAAACCGATAGGGTGCGCATTGTCGCAAACGGCACTGATTTGACATTTTCGATTAAAGACATGCCCGCCGTAAAATGCGCCGGAAATTATAATATTCCGGACGGTGAAATTTATACCGCGCCGCTTAAAAACAGCGTAAACGGCGTCATTACTTACAATACGCCCTCTATACACAGCGGATTAAAATTCGAGAATGTCAAACTGGTTTTTAAAAACGGTAAAATTATCGAGTCGTCGGCAAATTATGACGATAAACTGCGGGAAATATTAGACACCGATGAAGGCGCCAGATACGTCGGAGAATTCGCTCTCGGCGTCAATCCTATGATTACAAAACCCATGGGAGATATCCTGTTTGACGAAAAAATTGCCGGTTCGGTGCATTTTACGCCCGGTTGCTGCTATGAAGACGCTTATAACGGCAATATATCCGCCTTACACTGGGATCTTGTCCAGATTCATACGCCCGAGTACGGCGGAGGCGAAATATATTTTGACGATGTGCTTATTCGCAAAGACGGTAAGTTCGTTTTGCCGGAATTACAGGGACTTAATCCCGAAAATTTAAAATAAGTTAAAAAAAACCTCGGCAAATTGCTTGCAAAATTTTGTAAAAAAGGTTATTATGTAGATGAAATTTATTTCGGAGGAATAAAAACTATGATAAAAGTAGGTATTAATGGCTTCGGCAGAATCGGCCGTCTTGTATTCAGAGCAAGCATGAAGCGCGACGACATGGTCGTAACGGCAGTAAACGATCCGTTTATTGATGTTGCGTACGCCGCATACATGCTTAGATATGACTCTATGCACGGACAGTATCAGGGAACCATCGAAGTAGAGGACAACGCTCTTGTCGTTGACGGAAAGAAAGTGGTTTTCTTTGCCGAAATGGATCCTGCCAACATTAATTGGAAATCTTGCGGAGCCGAATACATTGTCGAGTCGACCGGTGTATTCTGTACGACGGAAAAGGCTTCCGCCCACTTCAAAGGCGGCGCTAAAAAAGTCGTCATTTCCGCTCCCGCAAAAGATAAGGAAACGCCCACCTTCGTTTGCGGCGTAAACCTGGACAAGTACACTCCCGACATGAAGGTTGTTTCCAATGCATCTTGCACGACCAACTGTCTGGCGCCCATGACCAAGGTTCTCAACGATAAATTCGGCATAGTGGAAGGCCTTATGACCACGGTGCATTCCACCACCGCTACGCAGAAGACTGTAGACGGTCCCTCCAAGAAAGACTGGAGAGGCGGCAGAGCTGCTTCCGGCAACATCATCCCCTCTTCGACCGGTGCCGCAAAAGCTTGCGCTTTGGTTATTCCGGAAGTTAAGGGAAAACTTACCGGTATGTCGTTCAGAGTTCCTACGTTGGACGTATCGGTTGTCGATCTTACCGTTAAGCTGGCAAAACCCACTACCTATGATGAAATCTGCGCCGCTATGAAAGAAGCAAGCGAAACTTACATGAAGGGTATCCTGGGTTACACCGAAGATGACGTGGTTTCGTCCGATTTCCTGTCCGATCCCAGAACGTCTATTTTCGATAAGAAAGCCGGTATCGCCCTCAACGACACATTCTTCAAGCTGGTTAGCTGGTACGATAATGAATGGGGTTACAGCAATAAGGTTCTTGATCTGATTGCTCACATGGCAAAAGTTGATGCCTGACGAATTTATTTGACGATCAAGCTTTCGCGTGCGGACGTGCTCCCGCGCGAAAGCTTTAATCGTATTATGGGGGAAAATATTTTATTCATAACGAGGATTTTTTATGAGTTTTATTTTAGCTGCTTCCGATATCAACAACGTGGCCGTCGATACTATAATGTCGGCATTGTTGATTATTCTGACGCTGTTGGCGATAATAGTGACAGTCTGGCTGCTTGTACGCAATATCAATATAGAATATACGCACATCAACGTGACTAAAACCATGTTGATAGTGGTCGGAATAGGCGTATTGCTGCGCTTTGGTTTGTCGTTTGTTGCGGTGGGCAACAGACAGGAGTTATACGCTTTATACGAAGCTGCGGAGGAGTGGAGTAAATACGGTCCCGGACAATATATCGCAAGATATTATTTCCAAACGGGCAGATTTGTTTATCCGCTGCAATATTTTTACGCAGGACTTACCGCGGGCTCTATGATATCGGCCGGAATAAGCGCATCGTCGCCGATAATTCAATTTGTGTTGAAACTGCCGTTTATGCTGGCGGATGTTTGTTCGGCTTTCATACTGTACAAGGCTGCCGTAAAATATCTCAATAAACAGACGGGAGTAATACTTGCAGGGTTTGTCATGCTGTGCCCACTGTTTATATTTGCTTCGTCGATATGGGGCAGCGCATACAGCGTTCTCGCGGCGCTACTGCTGGGCAGCTTTTACGCAATTGTCGAAAAGAAATACGCCGTTGCGCTGATAGTATACGGAGCGGCTATGTTGTGGATAAGGGATGCGTCGTATTTATTCCCCATGTACGCGGTATATTTTGTCTATATCTGGGCAAAACAATTGAAGGTCGTTGCCAAGGGGGAGGGAAACGTTGCCGTTGCCAAAAAAGACGTCATCAGTATTCCTTTGACGGTAATAGGCGTTATCGTCGTGCAATATGTCATTTGTCTTCCTTTAATGCTGGAAAGATATTCGGCGAATTTTTTCCAGTTTATTTATCAGATTTTTATCTATCCGTTAAATCAGTTTGAATTTTATTCCAACAACGCGCTAAGCATATACAACATTTTCGGAAAAGGCGGCTGGAATACCGATGTAATATTCCGCGACCAGCGGGCGCCGTATTTTGTCGCCGCATTTGCGATAGTCGTCGCGGTGCTGACCATAGTGATTTATATGTGCGGAAAAAACAGAGCGGTTTTGACTTTTACGGCGGCGTTTTCACTGTTTATATTGCATACGACATATTTTGATTTTTCCATTACATCGCTTTTGCCGGTGATAATTTTGCTGCTCATGTCGTTTATTCTGATTAAAGATAAGCGAATATTAAAAGTCATGTTTGCCGAATCGATTTTGATGATACTTATGATGGTGTGCGTATTTGTATTCGGCGGTTACTTTAATAACTTGCCGTTTGATGTATTTACATCCCCCAGCTATACCGGCAGCATGCAGATCACTTCCAACACGTTCGGAATAGTGGTTGCCATCGGTTTGTCCGTGCTGTCGATAGCTAATCTCGTATATATGACGCTGGTCGTAATAAGCATATCTATGTCGGAAAAGCGTTCCACTTTGGGCGGTAACGAAAAAGCAAGTGTTTCTACAGCGCTTAAATATTTTATAATGAAGTAAATCGAGGGCGGATATATGCTGTCTAAAATCAAAAGTTTCGGTTTACACGGTATCAAGGGATACGAAGTAAGCCTGGAAATAGACATAAACAACGGATTGCCCGGCATAGAGATAGTCGGGCTGCCGGACGCCGCGATAAAAGAGTCAAAAGAGCGGGTGCGCAGCGCAATAAAAAACAGCGGTTTTTTGTTTACGCCGAAAAAGATAACCATCAATTTCGCACCGGCGGACACCAAAAAAGAGGGGTCTATTTACGATCTGGGCGTCGCAATGGGCATCTTACGCGCCACCGAACAGGTCAGCGGCACCGACGATTATATATTTGTAGGCGAATTGTCTCTGGACGGCTCGATAAGGCACGTAAGGGGCATTTTGCCCATATTGATTTCGGCAAAAGAAAAAGGCTACGATAAAATCATAATACCCGCTGCAAACGCGAACGAGGCGTGCTATATTGACGGAATAAACGTATTTGCCTGCGGTTCGCTGCGAGAAGTTGTTGAATTTTTGTCGTGCGAACGCGTAATAAAACCCATCGAGACAAAAAGTTTGTCCTCCTGTAAAGCGACCTATAGCGAGGACTTTAAGTATGTAAAAGGTCAGTATATTGCCAAAAGAGCGCTGGAAATTGCCGCGGCGGGCGGTCATAATATTCTTATGGTAGGGCCGCCGGGGGCTGGCAAAACCATGCTGGCGCGCTGTATTCCGACAATATTGCCGGACATGACGCTGGATGAAGCGTTGGAAACCACCAAAATACACAGCGTCGCAGGAATATTGGACGAAAACATAGGAATTGTCAACCGCCGTCCTTTCCGTTCGCCGCATCACACC
>USEG01000063.1 GCA_900553555.1 uncultured Clostridia bacterium | reverse complement strand
AGGCGTAAAAAGCGTCGACCGCGTCGAGCTGGCGGTGTTGAGTCAAAAGGCCGAAAACACCTACAACGGAGTAAACTGCGGCATCATGGACCAGTTTGCCTCTTCCATGGGAAAGAAGAACAACGCCATATTGTTGGACTGCAAGACGCTTGAGTATCAATACGTTCCGCTGGATCTGGGCGATTACAGCATGGTGATAATCAACTGTAACAAGCCGCGTTCGCTGCAGGTTTCGAAGTACAACGAACGCCGCGAGGAAGTGGAGATCGCCTTGGAAAAGTTAAAAACCGTCATGCCCGGCATTACGTGCCTTGCCGACGTCACGCCCCAGCAGTTTGCACAGCACTCCGGAGTGCTCAGCGGAAAAATACTCGACCGCGCAAAACATGTCGTAGATGAGTGCGCACGCGTCGCCGAAAGCGTAGAGGCGCTAAAAAAAGGCGACATAAAGACATTCGGCGAATTGCTTAATCAATCGCATTACAGCCTGCGCGATTTGTACGAAGTGACGGGTAAAGAACTGGATTCGCTTACCGCTCATTCGCGAGAGTACGAGTATTGCATAGGCTCGCGTATGACGGGCGCCGGCTTTGGAGGATGCACCGTCAGCCTTGTAAGAAGCGACAAGGTGGAGGAATTTATCGATTACGTCGCCGAAAAATACAAGGCGGACATAGGTTATGACGCTTTGTTCTATAAGACGAGTATCGAAAACGGAGCTCAGGAAATAAAATAATATATAAATAAAACATAATCGCGCATACGTCTTTTACTAAAAGGCGTATGTTGTTTCATAGTTGTTGCGGAGAAAATTAGTTTATGACGGAAAAAAAGGAAAAGACAAAAAAGCAAAGAGGTTTTTGGTCGCGCTGCTGCATAGCGACGCTTATCGCCGTAATAATAATTTTCGTCTTGCTGGCGGGCGGCTGCGCGGTTGGACTGTATTATGCCAACGGTTTTCTTAAAAGCAATTACGATATCACGATAGGCGAAGGCTGGAATATCGTAACGGGCGTTTTAAGTAGCGACGGCGGTAAAATCGTCAGCCATCCCGCCGAGGCCGAAGACGAAACCCGTATGTATTCGGAAATGAAAAAGGCGCTTTTTCTCAACGAAAACGCCGACCTTAAAGGCGCCGTAGAGCAGTTTATCGACAGCGCTTTGGCAAACGGAGACGACGGTACTGTCGCGTATTACGCCGCGAAGGGAACGGACGAGAACGATTTCCTTTCTCTCATAGAACAGTTGTATTCCGACGGCAATCTCGACCTTACGCGGCTGAGAGAATTTATCAATAACGATACGGATATAGAGGCGGTGTACGACCGACAGCTTACCGCGCGTATAAACGGCAACGCTTTGGCGCTCACCATGGAGTCGCTGTTGACGTCGCAGATGGAAAAAGACGGGCAGCTGTCCGCTTTCGCCCCTTACGTGCACATACGACAGATTGATTTTTCCCGCCGCGGCGAAGAGAGCGCGATAAGGCTTATCGCCAGCCTTGACACCGAAAAGGCGGTTATGCCCGAGATCGAAAAAGGTCTGTCGGAGGCAAATATTCCGGGCATTGTAGCTTCAGTAGTAAAATTATTTATGCCCTCCGAAACGTATTTTTCCGTCTATCTTACCCTTTCCGATCCCGTCGGGCTGGACATCACGTTAAACACGCTAAGCGATCAATCTATGCAAAAGCTGCTTTCGCTTGTCGAAAAGGTAAGCGGAGAGGACATACTGGCGCCCGTCAAGCAGCAGATAAACGACGCGGTGGCATCGCTAAGAGAGCAATTCCCCTATATATTCGATATTTTGGATAGCGTAGACGACGAAGGGTGCGTCACGTTTGACATATACGGCTTGCTGGCGGATATGCTAAGCGCCGATAAACCGGAAGAAAGCCGGCTTTTGGGGCCCGATATTGCGGCGTTCGTGATAGGTACGCTCGGCTCGGACGCGGAACAGGCTATTGCGGACAAAATAGAGGAAAACGGCGTTTACGGACAGGCGGACTGGCAGAAAACGCAGGCGCAAAGTCTTATTTCGGCGATGGCCGACAGCTTTGCGATGGCCGAAAATTATTTTGTCAACGGAACGGACGAAAACGGCGATAAGATACTGTCGGTAGACAGCGGCATAGTTACGGGCGCGGAGAATGTCATCGGCCGCGTATACAGCGACGCCGCCGGCAATTTATATTATAAGAAAAGCGGCGGAAAATTCAAGATTTATATTTCGCCTCAGGGACAGGTAAGCGCCTTTAAGCGCAGCGGCTATGACGAATATGTGTCGACGGGGCTGCACTATACTTCCGGCGGCAAAGATTTTACGCTTTACAAGTCGCCCGACGGCACTGCAATTTACGGCGTAAGCGGCGGCGAAATACAGCCTAAAAACGGAACCTATACGGAACTTACGACCTTGTATGCGGACGAAGACGGCAACGTGTATTCGCGCCAGAACGAGCAGGGCACTCTCATCGAAATAACCAAAGAAAAGCTTTCGTTGGATACAATCTACAACGTCATCGCGTCGGAAAACGCCGACGGACAAAAGCTTTTGGACCTTATCGATTTTTCCGCGCTCAGACAAAACGGCGTGTCGCATTGGCTGTCGCCCGTGCGCATTACGGAAGCTCAGCTGGGAGCGATGATAGACGAAGTGCTGGACGAGTATCTCGGCGACGAAATAAAAAAGACGAACCCCGCCGTCGCTTATTGCGCGATAGAGGACCGCGCGGACGGCGACTATATAAGGCTGGGCATAACCATGGATTTGTCGCAGATACTGCCGGAAGAATACGCTTCTCTTGCCGACGTGTTTTTGTCGGACCGCGTCTATGCTGAAGTGGTGTGCGAGGTTACGACGGGCAAAAATCAGGAAGATTATGCTCCCGTCGAAATAATTTACAACAATCTGAGCGGCGAATACACCGAAAAGCTGATTATAGGAAAGCTGACGGACAGCGGCAACTATACGGGCGAGCTGGAGAATATGGCGAGGAGCATACGCAGCGCCGTATCTGAACTGAACGAAACGGTTAAGATTACGTTTGTGGACGGCGCCGTCGAGACCGCGTCGCCCGCGGAAATAATCATTCCGCTTATTACCGACAAGATCGTCTCTCCCGAAAAATTCGCTTCCGCCGTGGATATGCTGCTTAAAAGCGACAGTGCGTCGGCTATTGCGCTGGCAAAGTACGAAAATCCCGACTTTGCCGACGACGAATGGGTGTCGTTCGGCACAAAGCTGCTTGCCGAAAATCTTTCCCGTTCGTTTATTCTTAACAGCGGTGCATTTTTGGTGGACGGACAGTATTCGCTGGACAAAATCATGGATATCATCGAGGACGTCAATTTCTCGTTGGACGACATAAAGCCCTATCTCGATTACGAGACCATGCGCACAAAGGGGTTTGACGGCTGGAAACAGTCTTTCGCGGCGGAGGATGTCGCGGTGGGAGCCATAGTGGACCGCATAAAAAGCGATGCGTTCGCCGGGTTTGAAAACGCCGATCCCGTAATAGAATATGTGCACATGTTCACGCGCGGAGAAAGAGAGTTCGCGTCGCTGGCCGTATCCGTAAATCTTAGAAGTATGTTGTCGGGCAACGAAGTGTTCGACCGGATATTGAACGTTTTGGACGACAGGCTTTTTGCCTCCGTAATAGTGGACGTTACCGACGGAGCGGAGTCGTACGAGCCCGCTTCGATTGCGATAAACGACCTTACCGAACAACAGACGGACGAGATCTTCGACGTAATTTCGCTGTTTGACGACAGATTTGACAAGGAAAGCCTTTTCAGCGAGGCGGTTCGGCAGGTGCGCAGCTCCTTTGACGACATACGCGACGGAATACAGTTTGAGATTACGGACGGCGCCGTCGTGTTTGCGCCTCCCCAACAGATTATTTACGACGCCATTATCGACAGGTCCGTCGCCGCGGATTTTACGCCCGACGACATGACCGACGCGCTCACGGCGTTTACGCTTGCGGGCAACGCCTATTTTGACAGCAACAACGGGTTTGTCGCCAACACTTCCTCGGATGAAGCGGACAGACAGTTCTGGAACGGTGTTTTAAAAGAAAAATACTTCATGCAAACGGATATAAACAGTTTGTTTACAGCGCTTACTTCCGGCGCCGGCGTTTATGAGACGGTGACAGATTCCATAGATAAAAACCTGATTGCGCCCGGCGGAAAGTTTGCCCATACAAGCAGACAGCAGGCGGTTTATTCCGCTGATAACGAGCAGCTTTCCTATCTGTTCAGGATAAACTCGGGCGCCGTTGCCGACATGATGCAAAGCACGGTTATGCAAAACATCGAGATTTACGACATCCGCGTGACGCAAATCGACGGTGCGGAGGGTATATCGGTTACGATAGCCGTGCCCACGGAGGATGTTCTAGGTTATATGGGCAATCTCGGCGCGGCGCTGTACGAAATACTGGACGAAATTCTTCCCGCCCGTCTTGCGGTGGACGTCACATGGACCAAGGAAGGCGCAACGCAGTTTACCGTCTGCGGCATGACGATGGGTGAGCGCGACGAATTGGGCAGGCTTATTTACTGCGTGACGGGTCAGGATATTTTCGCCGAAGAATCGGATGTCGCCAAGGCGGCGGACAAGGCGAGACAGTATGTCGACGACCACTTCGAATACGGGTTTAAAAACGGGCAGGAATACTTCCGCATGGCCGATTTTTATACGCTGGCGGCGGAAAACCTGTTTGCTCCCGCAGCGGATAAACCCGATATTAGCGCCGACGACGTATTTGACGCCATGAAAGCGCTGTACGAAACGCCCGAAAACAGCGCCGGTGAATTCGACGCCGCTATGCTCGAATACGTCAGCGACCCGAATATCGAAAGCGCATTGTCTCAATTCGTACATGATAGTTCGTACGAAGTGGTGGGAGCGGGCCAGGAGATTGAGCCCGGCGAACCCTTAAACGTCAACATTACCGCGACAATAAGATACGCGATAGACTTCGGCGCAGAGGCGAAAAAACTGCTGCCGGACAATATGTATATAACACTCAAATATTATGTCCGGGCGTACTTTGACGGAGACGGCCAAATAAGTCTTGACAATGCGGCGCTTGATATTAGCTTTAATCTTTCGGAAAATACAGACGCAATAGAAAAGTGTCTTGAATATTTCGATATAGACGTGCAGGCGGCAATAGAGCTGGCAAGGACGCAGCTCGATACATACGTATTGGATATTCTCGGCCGGATGTAAACACTTAGCAGGAAAGGACAGGCAAAGCAGTCTGTCCTTTTTTTGTAATAAGGGGGCGTCGCGCTTTTATGCGGCAGCGTAAGATTATTTGGGAGTTTGCGCTTTTGTGCGGCGGCGTAAGATTTTAGAAAAAATTTGCGCTTTTTGTAAGCGCGCATTTTTCGCGAGCCGTTGCTACTGGCCGGACTTTGACAGCGGTTTTTAAAAAGTTGTGCCGCCCGCAAAAAAAAATTTAAAAAATTTTTAAAAACATACCCAAAAACGCTTTACAACTTTATCGTAATAAAGTATAATGAAGATACTTTAACAAACTAAAGTAATAAAGCAAACGGCGGTAAGCCGAAAAAGGAGAAAAGAACAATGAAAAGATTTTTGACTGCGGCGGTATGCGTCGCGATTGCGCTTTTAAGC
>USEG01000062.1 GCA_900553555.1 uncultured Clostridia bacterium | reverse complement strand
TTGTAATCACGGCCGCCGTTTTCGCGTTTTGTCTCGTCTATGCGACCGTATCCATGATAACGGGCAAAGAATCTCCCATATACGGTTATGGCAAGTACGGCATGTACGAATTAGTGCAGCGCGCTGGTGCGCTGTGCCTTGTGTTTGTGCCGTTTGTGCTGCGCAGATGCAGGGTGTATATTCCGGCCGCTTTTACCATAGCGTTTAACTGCTTTATACTTATATCCGTATTCGGCGGCACATTTATGGGGCTTTACATAAACACCAAGTGGTGGGATAAATTCAACCACACGCTCAGCGGCATACTTCTGGGACTTGCGGGCATGTTTTTTCTCAACAGAATCACGAAAGACAACGAGAAGGTGGGCGCCGGGAGCGTGGTGCTTTACGCCTTTTCCTTTGCGGTAATGTGCGGTGTTTTGTGGGAAATTTATGAATTTACCATCGACGGCATTGTGGGCGCCAACATGCAAAAGTTCCGCAACGACCACACGCTGGAAGAATATGTGGGCCGTGCGGCGCTCATGGATACCATGGGCGACCTTATCGTCGATGCGATAGGAGCGCTTGCGGTGGGTATTTTATGCGCCGTTGCCAATGCGAAAAGCCGCAGCTTTTTGAGAATGTTCGAAGTAAAAATTCTGCCTAAAAAAGAAAAGGCGGTTGCTGCCGCTGACGAACTTTTTGACCGCCGCCCGGAACAAACCCGTCCTGAAGTCGCCGCAACAGTTGCGGACAAAGAACGGGATTTAAGCTAAAGCGGCATGACGGATACAAAACGGCATTTTGCGGATATGCGATCGCGGAGGAGCAATGAAGGCTGTATCGTACTTAAAAATTAAATGGGTCGCGGCTGTCGCAGCATTGATATTGTGCGTCATTTTCGTCTGTCCCGGCATGAGTGCCTCGGCCGATGACAAGATGCCGGTGCCAAAGCCGCAGCTTGACGTTTCTATCGTGTATGACGGAACGCCGAAAACGGTGGAACTTCCGTATTCGCCCTATTATACGTCGGAGAAAATCACCTGCGTAAATGCCGGCGACTACACTTTACGCGTGTCTTTGCGCAATAAAAATCTCTACTGCTGGGACGACATGACCACGGCCGATTTGATTTTGAGCTTTACCGTCGAAAAGGCGTTATTTGACGCAGGGACGCTGACTTACGAAAACGAGACCTATGTCTACGACGGAGAAAACCATTTTATAAGGATACAGGGACTGCCTGCGTCGGCGGAAGTGGTGTTTAATACCGTCAAAAATCAGCCCGGCATATATCCTTCGGTCGCACAAATAGACCTGGGAAGCAATTATTCCAACAATATCATCACGCTTGACGGAGCGACGCTCACCATTCTTGCGGTGGAGCTGTACAGCGAAGGCGGATATTTCGTCGACGAACGCGGAATGGATCCGCGCATAGAGTTTTCGCTGGGGCACAGTTCGTCCAACGATATGAATATATCTCTGTCGGGCGGAGAGGAGCTGTATGCCACCTATACGCCTTACGCCCGACTAAACGGCGAGCAATACGATTTCGGAACGGGAGAGTTTTCGTACAGAGTACTTATACCCAGCCGCTACGTCAACATAAAAGTGTACACGGACGACAACGGCTCCGTGCACGAAACCGATTACAGGTGGAACGGAACGTACGTCGAATTCGACGTGGACAGCATGTGTCGCTTTGCGGTGGTGTATGCTCCGTCGCAGTCGGGAGAAGAGCCGCGCTTTTTGTGGCTGGAAATTTTATTGGGAGCGGTGATAATCGCTGAAGCCGTGTTTATCGTGACGCAGGCGCTCGCTCTAAAAAAACTGCGTAAATAAGGTAATTAAAATGCGCGCCCGGCGGGTTTCGGAACGCGCAAAAAGTAAGGAGAGTTTGAAAAAGAAAAAGTCTTTACGCGTAAATTATTGCCGCGGCGAAAAGACTTTATACCCCCAAAATCAGTACGCGCGTTACGCAAGGAGGTTGCGGTGTTGATATCTGCTGTTTTGGCTGCGGCGGTTGCCCAAAGCGAAATAATTGTGCTTATAGCGGAAGCTGCTGCCGCCGTCGTTTGTTTTGTCGTCGCTTTATTGTTAAGGCGGGCGGTAAAACGCGCGGCAAAAGCACAGACGAAAGCTGATGCGGCAAGCGGAGTGCCGTCGTCCGATAGACGTGACGCGGCAGCCGATGTACCCGTCGGCAACGAAAAAATCGGCCCCGAAGAAAAGCAGTACAGCGCATCGGAAAAGGACGATGTTTTTAAGGCGCGGCAGGATAACGAGGCGTTAAAAGGCGAGGACGGCGACGGCGAAAAAATTAGCGAGAACGCCCTTTCGGAAGAAGAACGCCCGGCGGCAAGCGCAGACGGCGGCGATGACGGCGGAAATGAGCCAAAACAAGAGGAAGAGACCTACGACAGCGCCGAAGAGCAGCGCAAAAAGGCGGAGTTTGACGGCAACGTATCCGAGCTTCAACAGTATTTGCAGCAGGTAAAACATTCCGCCGGCGGCAACGGACCCGCTTACAGCGCAAACACAGCCGCGGATACGGACAGCGACGCTTCTCGGGAGGGATACGTCGGCATGTCTTCCGGCGACGGCACAGCCGACAGCGCCTTTGTCAATTATTCCGACACGGATAAAGACTATCTGCGCCGGCATATAGCGGAGTCGCGGCAAAAGGCCCGGCCGGCAAAAATGCCCGAGCACGAAAAGGTCGATTGGGATAAAGTAAAGCAGTATAATTCGGCAATATTATCCGTCGGAGAAATAGACGACAGCGATGACAAAAAGCATTAAGCGCCCGAAAGTTTTGTGCCGGATTTAACGTTTTGTTGGTTTGACGGCGGCGCGAAAGACAATATTCATCAAAAAATCGTCTACTTTTCATAATCACGGTGTATAATATTTATAATAATCAAATGGAGTATTTTTATGAAAAAAACACTTTTAAGCATAACGACAGTTGTAATATCCGCTCTTTTGCTGGTTGCGTGCGGCGGCGAAACATTGAAAGGTCCCAATACATATAAGGACCCCGACAATCCCGATGTTACCGTATGCGAGGGATATATACCCGTTCCCTATTCTATTACGGCATACAGCGGCGACACGGCGGAAACGCTGGACGACGCGGCGATGCAGTCCGCGTGGGAGCAGATAAATTCGCTTGTCAACGGTCAGACCGACGCCGAAGAAATCGACCTCAACATTTACGAGGCAAATCTCGACGAATACAAGAAGAACGGCTTGCTTTTCGAATTGTCTTACGACGGCGACTATTCGATAGAGGAGTACGACAACCTTTTTGACGCGATAGTGTTTATTTTCGACGGCGAAGACCTCATATACGGCTACCGCACGAAGACGGATGACGGCTCTTACGAAGAACAGATTCCGGAATATTATATTTTGCGCGGAGCGGACTATTCGCAGCAGATTCAATCGATAAAAACGCTGGTTTTCGGCGACTGAGCGAAAGTAAAATACGGCTTGACGGCCGTATTTTTCATTTCAGGCTCCAAATAGCAACGAGCGGCTTTATTGCGATATAATTCAAATTTAAAAAAGAAGAGTTACTTTATTTTAACAACGCAACCAAAACAATGCTAAAAACGCTTGACAAATCACGCAAAACGGTCTTTTTGCACGTTGACAAACGTGTCAAAATATGCTACAATACGACTGTTAAATAAAAAATACGGAGAGGAACAATGATAGAAAAAATCAAAGAATTCGAACGAAACGGAAAAATCAACGAAGTTTACCGCATCACCAACAAAAACGGATGCGAGCTGGACATTCTGACGTACGGCGCGAGAATAATACGCCTTACCGCTCCCGATAAAGACGGCAACATGGGCGACGTGATTGTGGGATACGAAAAGGCCGAAGATTATATCGATAAATCCCGGGCATATTACGGCGCGCTTATAGGAAGATACGGAAACCGCATAGGAGGAAGCAAGTTCACGCTTAACGGCAAGACTTATTCTTTGCAGGCCAATAACGGTAAAAATTCTCTGCACGGCGGCTTTGACGGCTTTGACGCCAGGACTTTCGACGCCGAAGTCAAGGGCGAAAAACTCGTTTTGTCGTACACTTCTCCCGACGGAGAGGGCGGCTATCCCGGCACTTTGAAAGTGGAGTGCACCTATCAGTATACCGACGACAACGAAGTGGTCATCGATTATTTCGCGACATGCGACAAAGATACCGTGTGCAACCTCACCAACCATGCGTACTTCAACATAGGAAACGACGATACGGTGCTCGAACAGGAGCTCATGATAAACGCGTCGCGAATCACGCCCGTCGACGACGAGCTTATTCCCCACAACGATTTTATGGACATTGCCGGTACGCCGTACAGCTTTAAAAACGGCGAACTGTTAAAGACCAATATGTTTTCATCCGACCACATGATCGCCAACTGCAAGGGTTTTGACTTCAACTACTGCCTTGACCGCAAGAGCGAAAAGGATATCGAACATTTTGCTTATGTATTAGACAAGGCGAGCGGCAGAAAGATGGACTGCTATACCGATCAGCCGGGCGTTCAGCTATATACGTCCAACACGATGAAGGGAACGGTGGGCAAAAAGGTGTACGAAAATTACTGCGCTTTGTGCCTGGAGACGCAAGGCTACCCCAACTCCCCCAATTGTCCGGCATATCCTTCGACCGTGCTTAAAGCGGGCGAACCCTATCGCACCACCACGATATACAAATTTTCCGTGCAAAAATAAAAAACAAAGCCCCCTGCCGTACAAGTTACGCGCGGGGTTTTTTGTCTTAGATGCCGTAACGCGCGGAAATTTATTCAAAATTCTCCCCGCCGAATGAAAAACAAGTGACGAAATGCGGAAAAAAAGGCGTTACGTCTTGCATAACGCCCTGCATTATGATATAATAATTACAACGTGAAAACAAAAAGGGAGGACCTTGTTATGAGTTCGAAAGTGTTGAAAAGAATGGCGACCTTAGCGGCGCTGTGTCTCGTCATAATGTTGACACTTATGGCGGGATGCTCGTCTTCCAAAAACGGCTCGGCGGCGCCCGGCGGAGACGCATCTTCCTCAGGTTCCGGATACGATATCGTCGTCACCGACGGCAGACTGATAGTTTATAACGTCACCATGTCCGTGACGGTGGAAAACGTCGGCGAAACCATGAGTCAGCTGCGCAGCCGCTTGCGCGAAATAGGCGGATGGGAACAGTCCTCCCAGCAGCGCGACGACGGATACGTCTATTGCGTTCTGCGCGTTCCCACGACCGAGTTAAGCGGCTTTTTGCAGCAGATAGAATCTTCCGGCTCCGTCAACGAAAGCGTTATAACCTCCAAAGACATCACCGAGAAATATTCCGAAGTTCAAAAGGAAAAGGAAATACTGCTGTCCTATCAGACGGCCTTGCAGCAGCAGCTGGAGCAGGCGACTACGTTTGGGGAACAGCGCGAAATAATGTATGAGCTCAGCAGGGTAAGCGAGCAGATAAAAAGCTATGACAAACAGCTTACGCAGTATGAACAACTTGCCGATTACAGTACGGTCACGCTGTCCGTTTACGGCGCCGAAACGTATGAAGAGCCGTCGTATTGGGACAGATTGGGCGCGGTATTCTTCGGCAGTACGTCGTCGCTCGGCACGGTCGTAGGCGTGGTATTGCAGATTATAGCTGCTTTGCTGCCTTACGCTCTGCTTATCGCCGCAATATTCGGCATTGTGGTTTTGATAATATTTATCAGCTGCAAAATACGCAAAAAGAAGTTCGA
>USEG01000061.1 GCA_900553555.1 uncultured Clostridia bacterium | reverse complement strand
CCCGCCTTAAAAACGGCTCCTATGTTATTCTGGATATAAAGGAGCGCTTTTCGCGTTATGCGCTTGTCAACAAAGGTGTGGTGACGGGGGCGTATCATCTGCCCTTCGGATATGAAATTCTGGCAAAGGACAAGCTTATTGCCGAAAATATGCTTTTTGACTATTCTTCCGCCGAACTCACCGTTCTGAACGCTAAGGAAAAGGCAAAGGCAAAAGAGCTTACCATGATGGGCGCCGATATTCCCGCCCAGGCCGCCGAAAACGAACAGCCGCAAAATGACGATGACGGCGAAAACGAAAACTCTTTTTCCTCCGACAGCGAGCTGGTCGCGCAGCGGCAGTCCCAGATAAAGACGCTGCCGCGCAAAATTCCGCGCGTCTTGCCCAAATTTATGCAGCGCCCCGTGCCCGAAGATCACGAAGGCATTGTGTACGAAAATTTCCGGTACTTTATCAAGTGGACGCTGGACCTTATCAACGCAAACGACAGGCTTACGTCGATATCGCCCTTCGGCGCGGTCTATGTGAACATGCCCAAAGAATTTGGTTTTCTCTTCGACAAAACCAACGCGGAGGAGAGCGAAAACAAAATCCACTTCGCCTCCTTGGAATTGTACAACGAAAAACCGGTAATAGTCGATAATCTCGAACTGTACGGCGGATTTTTCGTCAAGCAGTACAATCGCAAAAACAATTTCTGATTATGCCCGCTCAGTTCTTTCCCCTATTTGTTTTTTTCGCCGGGCTTATAGGTCTGTGCATAGGCAGCTTTTTGAACGTTGTGATATATAGGCTGCCCAACGGAATGAGTCTTGCCTATCCGCCGTCGCATTGCCCCGTCTGCGGTTATAAGCTAAAATGGTACGACAATATTCCCATCGTCTCCTATATCATTCTGGGCGGAAAGTGCCGCAGCTGCAAGACGCACATCTCTTTCCGCTACACGGTAGTCGAGCTTTCGTGCGCCGCCATGTGGATAGCGTGCGCGCTTATATTCGGCAAAACCGACGTTGTGTATTCTCTTCTTGCCATGGTTGTGTGTTCGGTGTGCATATGCGTGTTTTTTATTGACCTTGAGCACATGATAATTTACGACAGATTTCAAATCGTGCTGGCGGCGGCGGGCGTAATAATGATATTTTTCGACCGCGAATATGATTGGCTGTCCCATGTTATAGGACTGTTGGCGGCGGCCGTTCTGTTTGTCGGCGTCGCGCTTATCGTGGGCAGAATTTTAAAGCGCGAGGCCATGGGCGGCGGAGACGTCAAACTTGCGATGGCGTCCGGGCTGATACTGGGCTGGCAGAAATTTTTGCTCATGCTGCTTATCTCCTCTATAAGCGCCAGCGTATATATGCTGATACGCAGGAAAAAGGACGGCGAAAGCCGGGAAATTCCCTTTGCGCCCTTTCTTACCAGCGGACTTGTCATGGCGATGATGTTAGGCAATATGATAATAAAAGTATATTTATCTTTAATAGGATTATAATCGATTTTACGGAGTGGTTATGGAAAAATTCAAATATACTGCAATTGATTTAAATAAACAAAAATACAACGGTATATTTATAGCGCAGGACGAAAAAGATCTCGCCGTACAGCTGGCAAAGCAAAATCTCTATCTTATTTCGTCCGAACGGTATACAGGCAAAACCCCCAACGCGTTTTTTACGCTCAGCGTGGGAGCGGCGGTAAAACTGCCCGAACTTACGGCGTTCTGCCGGCAGTATTCCATCATGATAAATTCGGGCATGTCTATTCTCGCCTGTATCGACAGTCTGCGCCATCAGGCGTTTTCGTCGTATTTCCGCAACGTGCTTGACCTTATTTACGAAGACGTAAAAGGCGGATCCATGCTGTCGGACGCACTGAATAAGCACAAGAAGGTATTTCCGGACTTTTTCCGCAGTATGATCAAGGTGGGAGAAGTCAGCGGAAAGCTGGATATGGTTTTTAATTCGCTTGCCGACTATTACGAGAGCGACGCCCGCATAAAAAAGAGAATTAGCGGCGCTTTGGCTTATCCTATAATGCTTTCGGTGCTTATGGTGGGCATTGTCGTACTCATGCTGCTTTATATAGTGCCCACTTTCAGAGAGTCTTTGTCATCGCTGGAAGTGCCTATAGAGGGCATTACGAAGATAGTGTACGATGTGTCCGACTGGATGCTCGCCAACTGGAAAAACGTGCTGATAGTCATAGTGGCGCTGGTGGCGGTGGCATGGCTTATCGGACGCACGGAAAAGGGCAAGGACTTTTACGACCTGTTAAAGCTGAAACTACCCCTTATTCGCAGCGTACAGATAGATTTGATTACCGCGCGTTTCGCGAGAGGCTTCGGCCTGCTGCTTTCCAGCGGAATGGACATCATCGAGGCAATGGACGCAATAGTCATTGTTCTTGGCAACCGCAATGTCGAAAAGCGTTTTAAAGAGGCCACGGACGACGTTCGCCACGGAACGTCCATGGCGACGGCTTTTTCCAAGCACAAGCTGTTCCCGGATATACTCATCCAGATGGTGGCGGTGGGCGAAAAAACGGCGGCGATTGACGAAGTATTAAACCGCTCCTGCAATTTCTTTGACAGCAAGGTCGAAACCACTCTTACAAACGTCGTCGGCATATTGCAGCCGGTCATGCTGATACTAATGGCGCTCATTGTGGTGGTTTTGTTCATCGCCATATACGCGCCTATGATTTCCATAATGACAACGCTGGGCTAAAACGCAACTATTTACCATCGAGGAGTCTTTTATGAACGCCAATTACGAGCTTTTACAGTTTTACGTATATAAAAAAATAATAAAGAAAAAAGACGTAGAAAACATCCTGTCCGAATGCGAGAGACTGGGAATATCTGCACGCGATTATTTGCTTACAAAAGAATACACCACCGAAACTACCGAACTCGAGGCGCTGGCGGAATATTATTGTATGCCGTGCATCGAATTGGAGATGCTGGATATCGATAAGACGCTGTTTGATAAATTCTCCTTTGAATTTATGAAAACCAACAAGATCATTCCCGTGTCTTTCGACAAAAACGGCACGTTGCTCGTCGCCGTAGGCAAACCCCTTGATACCGCGACGCTGTCGTCTATGTCCATCGCCTTTTCCGCACCCATAGAGTGTATTCTTACGCCGCCTTCGCAAATAGACAGATACATCGATTCGATATCCGCAGTCATCACGACGTCCGCGGCTCTTCATGACCTTAACGCCGAAAAGGACGACCAGTTGTTCGGCAAGAACGACGCGTCGGGCGGCGTGATCGTCAAGGAAGACGACGTCATCAACAATCCCGCCGTCAGACTGGTGGATTCGATAGTAAAAGAAGCCATACCTTACCGCGCGAGCGATATACACATAGAACCGTTCGAAAAAAAGGTGCGCGTCCGCTATCGTATAGACGGAAACTTGCAGGAACGCGCCGAATTTCCGATAGAGTTTTATTCGGCGATAAGCGCGCGTCTTAAAATTATGTCCGGACTGAATATTGCCGAACGCCGCGTGCCGCAGGACGGACGTATTAACATGGTAGTGGGCGGAAAAGAGTACGACTTCCGTGTTTCGTCGCTGCCCACGGTGTACGGCGAAAAGTTCGCTATAAGAATTCTGGACAAAACCTCCTTCCATTTTACCCGCACCGACCTCGGATTTACCGAGAACGAAAACGTGGTAATAGATAAAATGCTCATGCACCCCCACGGCATAATTTTGCTTACGGGACCCACGGGCTGCGGAAAATCGACGACGCTGTATTCGTTTCTTAAAGAAATAAACAATTCAAAAGTCAACATTGTCACCGTCGAAGACCCTGTCGAATACACGCTGGCCGGCGTAAACCAGACGCAGGTCAATCCTAAGGCCAACATGACCTTTGCCACGGCGTTAAGATCCATTTTGCGTCAGGACCCGGACATAATAATGATAGGCGAAATACGTGACGAAGAGACGGCGGAAATTGCCGTCCGCGCCGCAATCACGGGGCACTTGGTGTTTTCGACGCTGCACACGAACGATGCTCCCGGCGCCATAACGCGTCTTGAGGACATGGGGGTGCCCGACTATCTGGTGGCCGACGCGCTTGCCGGCGTTATCGCCCAGCGTCTTGTAAAACGACTGTGCCCCGCCTGCAAAAAGCGCGGAAAAACCAACGCTAAGGAGATGGAAATTTTGGGCATTGACGAGCCGGTAAGCATATTCCGTCCACAAGGCTGCCAGTTTTGCAATAACACCGGCTATAAAGGAAGAATTGCAGTTCATGAAATCATGTACATGAACGAGGCGATGAAAAACGAAGTGGTCCGCAACAAAAATATCGAAGACCTGCGTCACATGGCGGAAAAGAACGGAATGGTCACGTTGTGGAATTCCTGCCGCAACATAGTGCTTAGCGGAGTGACAAGCATACAGGAACTCATGACGCTCACAACGGAATGATTTTCGGCAGTAAAGGAGGAATAACATGGCACTACAGCATTTTTATTCGAGAATACCTGCGCGAGCAAGTATGTTCAACAAATCGGACAGCTACGATACTTTTGCTTGTTCCGACGGACTGACGCGTGAGTTTATCGAAAGAGAGTTGTCCATAATAGACGACTATAAGCCCACGGCGGAAGAGACGACCCTGATACGCCGCACCCAGCTGCCGCCGCTGTACGCGCAGATGGCTGTTAAGAGCGGCGAGCTGGTGCAAAGCGCAATAAGTTTTCTTGCGTCCGACTACACCGGCGAGCGCACGTCCTATATGGTACATTCGCTGGTTTTTTCCGAAAAGGAAAAAAAGCGCGTCCTGGCGTCGCTTAACGGCAGCGTATTCAATGCCGCAAACTTTGTGACCGATATATCCGGCTTTAATCTCACTTCGCCCGAAACACGCCCCGTTTATGACTATCCGGAACTTAGTTATGTAAAAGCCCCCGCAGGCAAAACCGACTGGCTGTCAAGCGATTATGACGCCAACGTCATGAAAAGATTTATCTTTGCCGTCTTAAACGCAATTTGCGGCAAAGGAAAACAGGTTTATGCGGTGCTGGGCGATTCAATATCTCAGTTTTCCGAAAAAGCGCTGGAATTTGTAAACGCTTTTATGCAAATTCTGCCGTATCATTTGCGCGAGCTATTGTCGTTTGTGACCTATACGGGCGATTTTTCGCGCTATAATACCTTTAAGCTTAAATTTTTGCCTGCCGACGCGTCTGTTCCGCCCGTTTCAAAAGGCGTGACCGTAAATTTCGTCACGGGAATGGTCATGGGCGTAAAAAACGAAGATTATACGGCGATGGCGCCCGTTGTGGAATTTTTGTATTCGCTTTTGACGCAGGAGGAAGTGCGCCGCGAATTTTTACTGTTTGCCGACCATGCCGCCGGTGATTCGCCGTCGCTTGCCTCAGCGTCGCTCAAAACCATTGCCGACCTTGTGTTTTTGTTCAGATGCTGCAGTACGATGTTCGACGAGAACAAAGTGCTGTCGGACAGCGATAAGGTTTATGACTTTATGTGCGTGTACGAAAAATACCGCACGGCCCTTTCCGACGAAAACAGAATGGCGGGAATGCGCTGTCTTAAAAGATATCCCAAAGCCCACGCGGCTATTCCCAAAAACGTATTTGCAAAACTAAGCCGCATTTATCCGCAGGAATCGGCCGGCGTAAAACGCGTCATCATGAATGTCGTGCTCGAACTCATTCACACCGACGTCATGCGCGACAAGCTGTTTGCGTTTATAAAAAACAACTACGAGGCGGAAGACGACGAAATGAAGGCGATAATAAACGGCGATCTTTGCCGCGTCTTTTACGGCGGT
>USEG01000060.1 GCA_900553555.1 uncultured Clostridia bacterium | reverse complement strand
CCTATGAAAACGTAAGCGACGTAATGATCGAAGTAAATGACGGCGAAAACGCTCGTACGTTCGAAAACGCATGGACGGGTGACATAATCAACATTACGCTCACTGCCGGCGAATATACCGTTCGCGCATTTGTCGAAGACAATTCCGACAGAAAGTATATTTCCGAAGCTATCGATGTATTGATAAATTCGTTCTATGCGGACGAAGACGGCAATATCGCAGCGTCCGACTCGCTGCTTATCGCGACGCCCATGACCATTGAGACGAGCAACGCCTACAAGGAAGAAAGCGGCGCTATAAGAACAAACGACGGCGCAGGCTTCAACGCGACTTATACCGGTTTTGCTCCGGGCAGCGCAGACTTTGCCGTTACGGTTACCTACGACCAGATAATGGACGAACCCGAACACAGACCGCACGAAAACGATGCTATAGCAGATCCCTCGCTGGGCTTTACGTTCCTTTCGGGCGATCAGAAAGTGGAACTGCCGCTCTTTGACGCCGGCGCATTCCGCGTATTCGAAAACGGAACGCAGATGTTCGAGCATCGTTCGACATTGGCGGCGGCTGGCTCTCTCATGGGCAAGCTCGAATGGCCCGACTGCTTCAGACACGCCACCCTTACTTATGTAAAGACCAACGGCTGGCTGTACGTCATTATTTCTGCCAACGGCGATGCCGGCGGATTTAATTTGGAAGACAAGCCCATCGGTTCTTCCGCACCCACTTACGTTGAATATGTTCCGGCTATGATCAATCTCAGCACCGGCGAAGTGTATGTGGTAAGAGGCCTCGGCCCCAACTATCCCAGCTACAATACCGCAGGATATTATAAGTCTACGGTCATCCCCGCGGTATTCAACAATGTTACCGGCGTATTCTTCGAATGTTTCTATCCCTCGGGAGAACAGGCGTATGTAAGAGCTTCGGCTTATGCGTACACCATGGACGAAGACGTGCTTGCCGAATATGACGCAAAACTCAGGTCGGTATTTTCCGTCACCTCCAGCGAAGAGCTGCCCACGCTCACTGTGGACGGCAGCGCTTATCAGGGCGAAGAAGTACTTACCGTTCAGCAAACGCGCACCATACAGTTCACGCTGCCCGAAAACAGAATCGTGGACACCATCACGGTGGGCGGACAGCAGGTGACATATGAACTCAACGACGACGTCGTCAATTTTAACGTATCTACCGAAAACAACAATCTCGGACCCAAAAACGTGGTTATCACGCTTAAAGAAGGCGTATATGCCGACGAGACTACGTTTACCGGTACGATCAGCGTAGAAGGCACGTTTGAAGGCAAAGACAGCCTCGACAACGTAATGATAAGATTTATATCCGAAGGCGGTGCGATTGTCAAAGGAACGTATAATTCCGCCGATCACACCTATACGGCGACGCTGCCTGCCGGCAACTACACGGCGTATGCCTCCAACGGACAGTTGATGGGCACGAACATCGTCATCTCCGGCTCTGCCGTGACATCGACGCTCAATCTCGTGCTCAACGACTATGCTACAAACAATGCGATTGTCGTAAACAACAGCGGCCTTAGCTACAACGCTGCCGACGGTTCGCTTACGGTGCGCAAGAACATAGGCGGCGCGCAGGAAAGCGCTATCGCGGGATTCTCGTTCCGTCCCGACAGCGAAGTGCTCGAATTCGGATATACGATGACGGGTATGACCAACAATGGTAGCTTGTATCCGTTTATGGGTATGTTTGTCCAGAGCGCAGACGGCGGAATGATGAGATTCGTCTGGGCAGAGGCTGGTGACGAACTGCGTCTGTTGACCAAAAACCATGACCAAAGCCGTTTGGCTCTTACCGATATTGTAGGTACGGGTCTCGGCGGCGTACAGGGCTGGCTGCCCTTCGGCGCGCCGTCCGGATATTACACTTTCAACAAGGCTGATTACAGACTTACCGTAAGAGTTCGCATCGACGGATACAACATGTCGGTTTGGTTTAAGACGGGCACCGATACCGAGTGGAAGGGAGTCCAGTTTGACGACGGCACCAATACCATAAACGTTTATGACCGTTATAACCAGGATACACACCTGGCAATGGCAATGGGCGACGACAGCAACAGACGTATCAACTATCTCGGCGAACTGTATTCGCTGGATGAACAATGTGTGTTCGGTATATCGGCACGCCGCGACGCGTCCAACGACAATGTCAACGTTGCAAACTTCTCCGATATATGGTTTAACATCACCCAAAAAGCATAATAATTTGCGTCGGTAAAAAACCGAAAAAGGCTCCGCGCTTCCCTTTTGAGAAGCCGGGGCCTTTTGTTTTACCGCCGTAAATGTCGGACGCGAAAGGAGCTTTTATTTAAGGCTGTAGGAGATTCGACCGCACAAAACTCAAGACGCCTTTATGCTATAAAAGTCTAAAAAGCTCATGTGCCGCTAAGCGGTAAAAGACTAAAAAGCTCATGCGCCGCGCAGTAGTAAATTTGGACATAAATCGTTTGTATTGCGTCAAAAAACGCCGAATTTATATAAAAAACTGCCGCTATAAGTAAAAAATTTTACACAAAAAGAATACTATGCGTTTGACACGCGTCGCAATAAATGATATACTTAAAGCATAAAAACCGATAAGGAGAAAAATATGGAAGAAAAAGTTTTGACAGACAAAAAACACGGTATGCGCACGCTTGTTATTTGCGTGCTGGTCATTATCGCGTCGCTTGCGTGCGCAATTTGGGGAGTGACATTGCAGTCGGTCGCGATGATTGCAGCGGGATTGGTCGTGTTTATTCTCAGCTGGATCCCCCTGATGGGACTTAGGATACTTCGGCCCAATGAGGCGCTGGTACTTACGCTGTTCGGAAAATACGTCGGCACGATAAAGGGCGACGGCTTTTATGCTATCAATCCCTTTTGCGCCGCCGTCAACCCTGCCGCCAACACACGGCTCAACCAGAGCGGCGACGTAAAGGTTCTGGGCGCAAAGCAGCCCTCCGGTGGAGTCGACGTCTCTATAGATATACCAACAAAGAAAATATCCCTCAAGATAATGACCCTGAACAACAACCGCCAGAAGATAAACGACTGTCTCGGCAATCCCGTTGAGATAGGTATCGCCGTGACATGGAGAGTAGTGGATACGGCAAAAGCTGTATTTAACGTCGACAATTACAAGGAATTTTTATCGCTGCAATGTGACGCCGCACTAAGAAACGTCGTGCGTATTTATCCCTATGACGTCGCGCCCAACGTCGACACGACGGGCGACGGAGTGCCGGACGAAGGCAGTTTGCGCGGTTCGAGCGAAGTGGTGTCGGCAAGAATAAAGGACGAAATCCAGGAGCGCGTAAACGAGGCGGGCATCGAAATTGTCGAGGCGAGAATTACTTACCTTGCGTATGCCCCCGAAATAGCCGCGGCAATGCTGCAACGCCAGCAGGCAACAGCCATCGTCGACGCACGCAAGATGATTGTCGACGGAGCCGTGGGCATGGTGGAAATGGCGCTGGACCGCTTGCAGGAAAAGGGTACCGTTGCGCTGGACGACGTGCAAAGAGCCACGCTGGTGTCCAATCTGCTTGTCGTTTTGTGCGGCACCCGGGACGTTCAGCCCGTCATAAATTCCGGCCAGAAAGAATAAAGCCGTCCGCAAAACTCCCTATAAAAAAAACGCGCCTCTAAAATAAAGGCGGCGCAACAAAAACAGCAATAAAAAAAAGCGTTTGCCTTGTGCGGACGCTTTTTTAGCGCTGCCTGTCAGACGATTAAACAGCAAACCTGCCGTCGCTTTCGTGCAGCGTTATATTTGTATTCGCGGCGGGCATTAAAATAATCGTTTGCCCGATGCCCGTTTGTCCGCATAAAAAATCCGTGTTGCCGTCACGGAGTGTAGATGGTAAGACCGTTCGGCACGATTTCGCAGTCGAACGACAAGTTTTTGTAAATCTCGCCGTCCAGCTCGATATCGGCGTCGCTTTCTATATGCACTTTTTTGCAGCGGAAGTGGGTGGTGATGGGCATGTCCATGTGTTTGCCCTTTACAAACTTCGTAAGCAGTTTCATGATGTTGCCCTTTTGCGGCATCTGCATGATTATAACGTCAATATAGCCGTCGTTTATTTCCGCAACCGGGCATATGCGAATGTTTCCGCCAAAGGCTTTGCCGTTGCACACGCCCACCATGATGCAGCTGTATTTTACGGGCTGACCGTCGTCGATGGTTACGGTGGCGTTGCACGGCACCATGTGGTTGATCCAGTATATAAGCGAACCTATATAAGTAAGACCTGATTTGCTGTAAGCCAACTCCAGTACTTTTACGTCAAGGCCTGTGCCGGCAATGTTGAGACAGCGCTTGTCGGATATTTTTATGTAATCTATTTTGCGCGTCTTTCCGTCGAGAATGTCTTTAAGAGCTTTTATCGGGTTGAGACTAAATCCCGCCGAACGGGTAAAGTCGTTGCCTTTGCCCGCCGGAATAAAGCCGACCGTGGTGTTTTCCATGTCCGCAATGCCGTTCAGAACGTCGTGGAAAGTTCCGTCGCCGCCCATGGCAATCACAGTGCCGCCGTTTTTGGAAACGTCGTGGGCGATTTGCGTCGCGTGCCCTTTGTAGTTGGTGACGTAAAGAGTATAATCTATTGAATGATCGGCAAGATATGCCGTGACTTTTTTGAGACTTCTAAGGCCCAAGCCTCTGCCGCTTCTTATGTTGGCGATAATGTTAATCATAATAATAATTATAGCGTAAAATGCGGCAAAAATCAATTGTTTAAGGCGTCGACAAAGCAAAAAAATGCTTATTTTTAAAAAACCGTCCGATATATCCGCAAAAAGTAAAACCTTGCATAAAACTGTTGCATTATTTTTATTATTATGCTAAAATAAAATATATGGAAATGAATATACCTGATAGTTTAATCAAACTAAGCAGTATGGCTAAGAGTCCGATATATGTTGTGGGCGGCTTTGTCAGAAATAAGCTTGCGGGTCTTGGGGAAACCGACATCGATATAGCGGGACCGGCGGTCGCGGATACGTTGGGACTTAGCAAGCGGTACAGAACGGAAGTAGTCAATTATCGTTTGGGCACTGTAATCATCAAGTATAACGACGACAAGTTCGAGTATACTCCTTTTCGCGTGGAAAAATATGCCGAAGGGGGCGGACATTCGCCCGTATCGGTGATGTTTACCACCGACATTACCAAGGACGCCAAAAGGCGCGACTTTACCTGTAACGCCATATATTACGATATTGCAAACGACAAAATAATAGATCCCTTGGGCGGCATTGCCGATATCGAACACAAAATTCTGCGCGCTTACGACCCGCAGCATATTTTCGCTTCCGACGGTCTGCGCGTGCTGCGTATGGTGCGCATTGCGTGCGAAACCGGCTTTAAGATAGACGCCGAAACGGCAAAGGCGGCAAAGGCCAACGTCGAACTGCTAAAAGATATTTCCGTCGAACGCCGCCGCGACGAACTTATGAAAATTCTGCTTGCCGACACCAAAAACGGCATTGCCAACGCTCAATACCGCGCGCTGCGCCTTCTCAACCAGATAGGCGCGATAAAATATCTCATTCCCCAGCTGGAAGACGGCGCGGGCATGGCGCAAAATCCGCTCTATCACAAGTACGACGTTTTGGAGCACACCTTCCAGACCGTGCGTTTTGCACCGCCCGATATTCGTTTGGCGGCATTGATGCACGATATAGGCAAGCCGTACTGCATGAACAAATTCGGCAATATGCACGGGCACGAAAAAGTGTCGGAGAACATCGTAAGGTACACCTTCGGCGAATACGGTCTGCGTTTTCCCAACAGCGTAATAGACGAAGTGGCGTGGCTGTGCGCCAACCATATGTACGATCGCGACGGCAAGACGAAAGAGGCCAAAGTGCGTATATTCGTGGCGAAAAATTTCGAGCTTATAGACAAGCTGGTGGA
>USEG01000059.1 GCA_900553555.1 uncultured Clostridia bacterium | reverse complement strand
CGCCCACGGACGGAAGGTGAATTTTGAGAACACCGTCATCGTGATGACCTCAAATGCAGGGTCCGACACTAAATCCGCCGGTGCAGTTGGCTTCGGCGGCAGCGCTGATGACCAGGGCAGGGAGCGAATCATGAAGGCACTGCAGGACTTCCTGCGGCCGGAATTCCTGAACCGCGTGGATGAGATCATCTGCTTCAACCGTCTGAGCGAGTTTTTGCAGCGCCGACGTGTTTTGTATGGTTTCGCGCACCAGTCCTTTGCAGACGTCCACCGAGCCCTTTCCGGACAAAAACAGCATGTGCGCCGCCAGTTCAACGCACAGATTTGTCAGGTCCTCGGGGCCGTTTCCGCGTAGTGTATTTATTGCCTCTATGACTTCGAGCGAATTGCCTATCGCGTAGCCGAGAGGAGCGTCCATGTTGGTGATAAGCGCCATTATTTTGCGGCCGTCCGCCTTGCCGATATTGACCATAAGGCGTGCCGGCGGCTGTCTTCCAAAGTTTTCATAAAAGCGCCCGAACCGCATTTGACGTCGAGTACAATGCAGCGGTCGTTTAGCGCGAGTTTTTTGCCCATAATGCTGGACGCTATCAGCGGAATACTGTCCACAGTGGCCGTAACGTCGCGGAGAGCGTACAGTTTTTTGTCGGCGGGCGCCAGGTCGTCGCTCTGTCCCACAATGGAAAAGCCTATGCCGTTGACAATCTGCACGAAAGTCTTGCGGTCCAGATTACAGTTAAACCCGCTTATCGATTCGAGCTTGTCAATCGTGCCGCCGGTGTGCCCCAGCCCGCGGCCGCTTATTTTTGCCACTTTTACGCCCAGCGACGCCACTATGGGACCCACGACGAGACTGGTTTTGTCGCCCACGCCGCCGGTGGAATGTTTGTCGGCGGTGACGCCGTCTATATCTTCGAATTTATCCACCCTTCCCGAATCGCGGATGGCGAAGGTAAGCGCCGCGCATTCTTCGTCCGTCATGCCGCGGAAATAAATCGCCATGCACAGCGCCGCCGCCTGATAGTCGGGAACAGAGCCGTTTACGTATCCTTCCACAAAAAAGCGTATTTCGCCTTCCGAAAGCGCGCCGCCGCGTTTTTTCTTTTCGATGATATCGTACATTCGCATAAAAAATTCCGTCCGTTTGTTTTTTACATTATAGCCTAAACAGGCGTTCTTGTCAATTACGACTGCATAAAAAAAGCGAAGACGCACTATCTTCGCTTTTGTAAGGAATTTTACTTTTTAAGTTTTCTCGCGCCTATTTTGTCCAGAATTTTGCCGCAGGTGTAGGCGTCGTCGCAGGTAAAGCCTTTGGCGCCGTATTCGTATGCCAGCTTATAATCTTGTTCGTTGCAGTTGAACGAGAAGTATACGCACGGTTTTATGCCCATCGCCGCGAATTCTTCGAAGTTGCGCTTTTCGGCCACGGGAGAACTTGCGGGAATGTGCCTGCCGTCTTTTGTCTGCTGATTGTTGAAAAGGCAGACTTCGTCCAAATACTTATAGGGATTGTCCTTTTCCCAGCCGCGCATGATGTAAACCGGCCAAAAGCCGTGCAGTCCCACGCCGTCGCCATGACGCGCGCGTATCCATGCGCACAGTCCCGTTGAAAATGTGACGATGGTAAGGCGATCTTTACCCCAAATGCCGCACCGGCGGCACAGATCCAGCGTTTTTTCGCAGGAAGCGTAGGCGAAGTTGCCCATTTCTTCGGGATAATCTTTTAGTTCGAGCAGCACTTTTATATCGGGGCGCGTCGTCATAAGCGATAAAAATTCTTCCAGCAGGGGTACTTTTTCGCCCTTGAATTGCGCTCCGAATTTTATTCCGGCGTCGGCAGCGCGCACTTCCGAGACGGTTTTGTCGCATATTTTTCCGCTTGTATCTGTGGTGCGGTCCATGTTGCCGTCGTGCATAACAACGATTTGATAATCTTTGGTCATGTGAACATCCATTTCTATCGAATCGATGTCCAGCTTTAACGCCTCTTTAAAGGCTGTCATGGTGTTCTCGGGGAACATCTGACGATATCCGCGGTGAGCGGACAGTGTAATTTTCTCCATAATTTACCCTCCTTACGTTTATCGCAATATAGCACATTATAGCACGCCTCATCCGAAAAAGCAATGTTTTTTTTAAACAAAAGCAATTTTTTTCGCACGCGCGGGCATTATTTTTTTTGCCGGAATATTGCGCTCTTCCTGATATTTTTTGCGCTCGGCGGCAATCTCGGGGCAAAAAACCTTGACTTTTCCAAAACGGGAAGATATTATTTATATAGAGTTAAAAATTAAGCGGAGAAAAACATGAAAAACATCACTATCATTTTAGAGGACGGACGGCAGATGAACGCGCGCCTTTACGAAGACAAGGCACCCGAAACGGTGGCAAATTTTTTGCGTTTGGCGCAGGATAAGTTTTGCGACGGACTGTGCTTTCACCGCGTAATTCCCGATTTTATGATCCAGGGCGGCGGATTCGAAAGCAAAGACGGAGCACTTGTACACAAACCTGCGCCCGTAAACATAAAGGGAGAGTTCGCGGCAAACGGTTTTGCGGGCAATACGATAAAACACAAGGCGGGCGTGCTTTCCATGGCGCGTGCAATGGACAAAAACTCGGCGTCGTCGCAGTTTTTTATCTGCATAGCCGACTGCCCCCATCTCGACGGCCAGTACGCCGCCTTCGGAGAACTGTCGGACGAGCAAAGCCTTGACGTCGCGCTAAGCATCGGCAGCGTTCCAACGGGCAGCTGGTCGTATTATGACGACGTGCCCCTTATGCCGGTAGTAATAAAAACCGTTAAAGTGGAAGAGAACGACAAAAATTCTTAAAAATCATGTCCGTGCAGCCGGCGTTTTTCCTTGACAGAAAAGCGCGTGTGCGGTATAATATATTCAGTAATGATTATTATTTATATGATAGGTCATTAAATATATCGGAGGTATAAAACATGAAAAGGTACAAATGTAAAGTATGCGGGGAAATTTTTGAAGTAGCGGACGGAGAGACGCCCGTCTGCCCGCGTTGCAAAGCGAAGGGAGACGCGCTGGTTTTGCTGGGAGAGGGCAAATACGCAGGCACCCAGACCGAGAAGAACTTGCAGACCGCCTTTGCCGGCGAGTCGCAGGCGAGAAACAAGTACACGTATTTTTCGTCGGTCGCAAAGAAAGAAGGTTACGAGCAGATAGCGGCTATTTTCCAAAAGACCGCCGACAACGAAAAGGAACACGCCAAGATGTGGTTTAAGGAACTGGGCGGAATAGGAGATACCGCCGCCAACCTGCTTGCCGCCGCCGAGGGCGAAAATTACGAATGGACGGATATGTACGATGATTTCGCGAAAACCGCCGAAAAGGAAGGCTTTAAAGACCTGGCGGCAAAATTCCGTCTTGTCGCCGCCATCGAAAAGCATCACGAGGAGAGATACCGCGCTTTGCTCAAAAACGTAGAAACCGCTCAGGTTTTCGAAAAATCCGAGGTAAAGGTTTGGGAATGCCGCAACTGCGGACACATAGTCGTGGGAACGAAAGCGCCCGAAATTTGTCCTACATGCGCCCATCCCCGCAGCTATTTCGAGCTAAGCGAACAGAACTATTGATAAGATAAAGTTTTTCCGCCGGGGCAAAATCACCGGCAGCGATAAAAATAATAATTATACAGGCGTACGGCGATAAAAAGCCGTATGTCTTTTTTTGTGCGTCCTAAGGCTGAATTCTTGCCTTACGCGTAAAGCTGTGCCTTGGCTAAAGCGGGAAATTGCCATAAATTGAGCCGTAAGCGGCTTTTGTGGCGGTATTTGCTTGATTTGATAGCCTTTTAGTGATATAATACAACCGATGACGGCATTAAAGCCGGCAGATTTTCCGCCGGCCGTATTGTTTTTTGCCGCGCTTAAAGGAAGTTGATTTTATGAAAAAACACATAAGTCTTTCTACGCCGACCATGCACGACGAAGAAATGAAGTTTATACAGGAAGCCTTTGACAAAAACTGGATAGCGCCTCTCGGGTTTAACGTCGACGCTTTCGAAAACGAAGTATGCGAATATCTTAAAGAGGATGTGCACGCTTTGGCGGTGGCGTCGGGAACGGCGGCCATTCATCTGGCGGTAAAACTTGCGGGCGTGCAGCGCGGCGATGTGGTGTTGTGTTCGGACATGACGTTTGCGGCCTCCGTCAATCCCGTTGTGTACGAGGGCGCAACGCCGGTTTTCATCGACGCCGAACGCGACACGTGGAACATGGACCCGAAAGCTTTGGAAAAGGCGCTAAAAAAATATCCCGGATGCAAAGCTGTTGTCATGGTGCATCTTTACGGCACACCCTGCAAAGCCGCGGAAATACAAGAAATATGCGATCGTCACGGCGTAAGGCTGATAGAAGACGCCGCCGAGTCGCTTTCGGCTACATATAGGGGAAGACAAACGGGACTTTTCGGCGATTACGGAATATTTTCGTTTAACGGAAATAAGATAATTACAACGTCGGGCGGAGGAATGCTGATAACCAAGACGGCTAAGGAGCGCGACAAAGCGTTTTTCTGGTCGACGCAGGCCCGCGACAAGGCGTATTGGTACCAGCACAGCGAAATAGGATACAACTACCGCATGTCCAATGTGGTGGCGGGCATAGGAAGGGGACAGCTTGTGCATCTTGAAGAACATCGCGCCGCCAAAAAGGCGATTTACGACAGGTATAAGGAGCTTTTGGCGGGACTGCCGCTCGGTATGAACCCCTTCCCGCCGCAGTCGGAACCCAATTTTTGGCTGTCGTGCGTATTGCTTGACGAAGACGTACAGCGTTCGCCCGTGCAGCTGCTGGAATTTTTGAAAGACAACGACATAGAGACGCGGCCGATATGGAAACCCATGCATATGCAGCCTGTTTTTGCCGGCTGCGACTTTGTTTCCGCTGCGGACCGTCCGGTGGACGAAGACATTTTTGCGCGCGGACTGTGCCTGCCGTCGGACATAAAGATGACCCCGGACGAACAAACTTGCGTCGCCGGCAAGATCAAGGAGTTTTTACTGTCGTAATGATGGAATTTTTAAAACAAAGTTTCACCGTCTGGTGGGGAATAGTTTTGTGGTGTATTGTGGCGGCGGCAGTACTTTTTCTGCTGTCGGCGCTGTTGTACAAAGTGTTTTTCAAGCGCTTTTACGACATTGTGCTTAGCGCCGCGGCAATAATAGTTTTGTCCCCGGTTTTGCTGGTAGTGACCATTGTCACGGCAATAAAAATGAAGGGCAATCCCTTTTTCGTGCAAAAACGTCCGGGAAAAAACGGAAAAATATTTTCGCTTATAAAATTTCGTTCGATGACGAGCGAGAAGGACGCGCAAGGCAACCTTCTGCCGGAAGAAAAGCGGCTTACGCCATACGGAAGAGCGCTTAGGCGGACCAGCTTAGACGAACTGCCGGAGCTTTTTAATATTTTTATCGGCAACATGAGCATAATAGGGCCCCGTCCGCTGCGCGTGGAGTATCTGCCGCGCTACAACGAGTTTCAGCGCCATCGCCACGACGTCCGTCCCGGGCTTTCGGGCTGGGCGCAGGTAAACGGCCGCAACGCGCTGACGTGGGAAAAAAAGTTCGAGTACGACGTCTATTACGTGCGCAATGTGTCGCTGCTGTTCGACCTTAAAATTTTGTTTATGACCGTGGGCGTGGTGCTGGGGCGCGGCGGAATAAACGACGTAAACGGGGATATCACGGAAGACTTTATGGGTACGCCCGATTGTCACGTCGCCGCGGCGGACAAAAAGGACGTCAATTGCGGGAATAACGAAAGCGCGGCGGACGAAGACGAGCCGGAAAAAGCCGACGAAAAGGCGGCTGTAAAGGATGACGCAGCGCAAAACGCACACGATGCCGTTTCGACGTGGCGGGAGGAACAATGAATATTTTGATTTTGAGCGCAGGAACTAGAAATAAAATTGTCCAGTATTTTAAGAAAGCTGTTGGAGATGATGGAAAAGTTATTGCT
>USEG01000058.1 GCA_900553555.1 uncultured Clostridia bacterium | reverse complement strand
AAGGCATTGGCACTGAAGGTATATTCGATGAATGTGCCATTGGATCCAGAGAATCCGGAACAGTTTTTTGGTCCGAAGACAGTAATGCAACCTCCTTTTGTGTGGGAAGATTGGTATGGGATTATCACCTGTGGCATATTGCTTATTCCGATTGCATTATTACTTATCTATCTGATCATGCGTATCTGTGACAATAAACCTATCATCCGTAAGGTAAAGGTTGAACCGAAGTTACCTCCGCATCAGATGGCGATGAAAGAAATAGAGCGTATCAAAGGGGAAAAAGTATGGCAAAAGGGACAGCCGAAGGAGTATTACACGGAATTGACAGATATTTTGCGTACGTATATTAAAGAGCGTTTTGGTTTCAATGCTTTGGAAATGACCTCTTCGACAAATACCGCATTCGGTATGCGTTCGGCGGCTATATCCATAGCAAGCGCTTCTTACAACGTTATCGACGTTGATTTGTGCGCGCTGCAAGTCAGCGGCTACGGAGCAAGCATTGTTTTGCGCCGCGAAAACGGGGCCGTTGTGTCCAAAATAGAAAATATTCTCAACCCCGGCACCTACTCTTTCTGCGTGAAGGGAGATGCGGATGCCGCCGTTAATATTTATGTTGAAATATGGCTGGGCTTGTTTGACAGAAATCAGAACATGGACAAACTCGCCGCCGGCTCTCTCTATGTAAACAGCGTTTCTTTGACGAAAAGCAACGAAACAGCCTACGACGCTTATTCTAATTCCACGTCCGGCAATCAGGCGGCCGCGACCGTCGATTTTGCCGACGGCTGGCTTATGAGCGACGACAGCTATGAAGACAAACCGCTTCTCAACTGGACTCTTTCGAAAGCAGATGAAAATGCCAAAGTCGAATATGTCGTCACCACATTAGACGATGAAGACGTCATAAGATATACGAATGTCAGTCCCAATGCTTCGGCCATTACGCTTACTCCGTCGTTTACCATCTCTGCTTCGACCTATTATAAAGTGTCTGTTCAGATTAAGATAAACGGTTCGCTGGACGACATAGACACCAATGAAGAAAATTATAAGGGCGTGTGGGCAGGTATTATCACCGGCGAAAACACCTATGATTCCACTCCCTTTACCATCAAAGATATCAAAAATACCGCTACCAACGCAAGCGACGAATTTATCACTCTTGAATTCTATATCCGCGGCGGATCAGCCGATGCCTCCGCTTCTCTGTTTATAGGCATGGGCGAAAATATCCAGGTTGCGGAAGGAGAAGATCCCATACCGCTTACGCAAGGCACGGTTTATATCAAGGGCATTGCCGTTGAGGAAAGTTCTACCACCGAATATACCGATGTCATGAACGACCTTAAAGGCACCCAGGCGCTTGTCAACCTTGCCGACACGGAAACGCCCGAAGAAGATGATGAAGACGACACGACCACTACCAACCCCGTATCTTCGGAAATGCTGTGGATGACGTTGGGTTCGATTTTCTTCGCGATAGTCGTAATTGCCGTTGTGGTGCTGCTGCTCGTAAGACATTATGCCAAAAAGCATCCCAAGAGCGCTAAACCGCTCGGCCGTCCTTCGTATGACCGTAAAAACGCCATGACCGCTAAATCGGGCGAACCGAAGACCAAAGTTGACAAAGCTTCCGGCGCTGTGGAGATTGAACCCGATATCAATCGTTTCTCCGACGACAACGAAAACTCCGACGCCTCCGGCGCAGACCAGTCGCAAACGCAACTAACTTCCGATGACACAACGAGCTCGGACGATGAAGGCGAAAATACCGACGGACAAGAACAGGGCGACGCACAGGATCAGAATGCGCAGCAAGCTTCCGGCGAAACTCAATCGGAAGACAATGAGCAAACGGATACCGACAATTCGGAAAATAATTAATTAAAAACAAAAAACAGGCTGCGTAAAAAAGTAGCCTGTTTTTTATTGCCACCGACGGCTTTATTTAGCGTTTTTCGTTTTTATTTACGCGTTTTTGACTGTTTACGCCGTTTTAATAAACTTTGACAGCCTTGCCTGTCACGTTGCTTTCGGCCACGTCCACCACCGCTTTTGCGACCTCGTGAGGCGTAAGCGCTGCTTTTTGCCGCATATGTTTGAGAATCGCTATGCGCTGCTCTTCATCGAACATTGCATTCATGTCCGTTAAAGTATAGCCCGGCAGAACGCAGTTGACGCGTATTCCGGACGGCTTTAATTCTTTTGCGACCGATTTCGTGTACCCGATAATCGCCGACTTAGACGCGGAATACAGCGCTTCCGAAGATGCGCCGCGCGCTCCCCATACGGAAGAGATATTTACTATACTGCCGCGTCCCTCCGCTATCATATCGCCGGTAAAAAGACACGTCGTATAAAATACCGAGCCGAAATTGACGTCCATAACGCGCCTATAATCTTCCGGAGTATCCTCCGTAACCAGTCCGAAGTGGCTGACGCCCGCATTGTTTATGAGCGTATCGACAAATCCGTAACATTTGCGACACCATTCGTACATTTTTTCCACCTGCTCGTAGTTTGATAAATCAACGCAAAAAGCGCCACAGTTTTGTCCGCGCGATTGGAGTTTTTCGATAATTTCCATAGCCGCTGCAGCGCTTTCGTGATAGGCTATTATGACGGTATAACCCTTTTTTGCAAGAATATTGGTAATTTCGCGGCCGATACCGCGTGCGCCGCCCGTCACAAGCGCTACATGTCCGCAAGACGTATCTTTATTTTCCATAATGTCCTCCTGTGTTTTAATAATTATCGGGCAAATCGTTTTCAAAAAGCACGGCTTTACTGCCGCCTATTTTTTTGTAGTGCTCCATGGCTTCCGAGCGTGACCGTGCCTCCGATATGCATCTTGGCGACAGCCCCCCGGCAATCGCACCGCTTTTAAGCGCGGACGCGTTTTTGCCTATGACTATCAGATAGTCGCAGTGCTTGGCAGCCACGCCGCCCAAACGATGATTTATTTCGTACTGATGCTTGCCGAGTTCTACGACGCCGGGCGTAATTACCACCTTTATAAGATAGCTGAACTGCGACAAAACTTCCATTGCCGAAACAAAACCCGCTTCGTTACTGCTGAAAGAGTCGTCAATGATGACATCGCTACCATTATACATCATTTGCAATCTGTGCGCAACCGGCTTTAACGTCAGGACGGCATTTTTTATGTCCGTCATGGAAATTCCGAGCGACAGCGCCACCGCGGCGGCCAAACATATCATCTGGGGAATATGCTTACCCACAAGTTTTGTAAAAATATGCTCTTTTTTCGCGCCGGACACCAAATCGAATTCCAGACCTTTTACGCTCATTACGGCGTTTTCATATCGCACCTGCCCGCACCTTCCGGTGAGCGTTTTGTTGCCGTCATAGCTGTCGTACATATACTTGGCCGCGGCGTTGTCGCCGTTGAAATAAGCACGGGCGCCGCAGGGAAGATTTTGCGGCAATTCCGATTTGGCCTTTATTATATTTTCCAAAGTGCCGAAGGTTTCGAGATGCTGGTTGCCGACGGCTGTTATCACGGCTATGTCGGGCACGACCAGATTGGTAAGAAACGCAATGTCCCCTATACGGCGCGCTCCCATTTCGGCGACGAATATCTCGTCCGTATAACTTAAATTATTGTTGACGGCAAGGCTTATTCCGGACGGCGTATTGTAACTTTCAGGCGTTGCGCACACTCGATACCTTGTAGCCAGCATGGCGGTAAGCATGTTTTTCAGCGTTGTTTTGCCGTAGCTGCCCGTAACGGCTATCTTTATCGGATTTATCTTGTCGAGTTTTTTTCGGGCAAGTTCGAGATATTTTTTTGATATAGCCTTTTCCATAGGTTTTAGGCATACGTTGACGAGCATGATAAGAAAAGGACTTAGCACGGTTATTATGTACGACGCAACGGCCAGCTTTGCCAGCAAAGCCAAAAACGTAATAGCAAACATCACCGCACCCGCAGTAAACATAAGTCTTAGCAGTCTTTTGGTGACCCTGACCGGCACGGACGACGGAATTTTGTACAAGACAAAAAAGCCGAAGAGCGCAACCGCCGGCAAAAACAACAGCGTCTTTACTCCGAAAAAATCGGCAATGATGGCCGCCAATACAATGCCGCAGCTTATTATCGTGACATAAAACCCGTTGCCCGCCGTCCATTTACTGAGCTTTGCGCCGCTGTAACCGTTGAGTTGCAACATCTGAAAATAGCGCATCGAATAAAAAACATAACACAGCGCCGCCAACGCCGCCGACAGCAATTGCATTATTATCGACATAAAAAAGCCTCCGTAACGCGAAGAAACGTAAAACTGTCTTCAAGATAAGCAAAGTGTCCGCCATTTAACAGCACTATCTCGCTGCCGGTTATGCCTTCTTTCAGGCGCCGCGCCATGTACAAAGGCGTTTCACGGTCATCTTTCCCCCAAACTATCAGCGTTTCGCTTTTTATGTGCGGCAATAAATAGGCGAGATCTTCATTGACTATGCGCACAAACACCTTTTTCATGTGATCGCTTAATGCGCGGTAGTCGTCCGATCCGAATTTTTCAACCGGCAATCCCATTGCGCGGTAAATCTTATACTGCCATTCTTTAAGGCGTTTTTTTAAGGTTTTTTTGGGCTTTATTCCCGCTCCGTCTACTATCATTAGGCGCCGTACAAGCCCTTTCGACGCCAAAATTAGCGCTATACGCGCGCCAAAGGAATGTGCAATTACATCACATCCTATGCAATTTTCGCTTACTAAAAGCTGTTCGACGGCGTCCGCATAAAAATATATGTCGGCGCTTTCAGGCGGGATAAACGATTTCCCGAATCCGGGCAGGTCGGGCGCTATTACGCTTTTTCCGCGGGCGGTCAAAAATCTTGCAAGCGTATTCATAGCTTTTGCGCTCAGTCCCCAGCCGTGTAATAATAAAACAGGCTTGCCGCCTGTTTCACTTCTTTCGTAAAAAATATCTACCCCTTTATAGGCGAACATTTTTCCTCCGGCTAAATTTCTTTTTTCATCACTATTGCGGCTGCTTTGCCGTAATAATTCGCCCTCCTGGAAATCGCCTTAAATCCCGCCTTTTTATACAGGTTTAATGCGGCGGCATTGTTTTCGTTGACTTCCAGAAAAAGCTTTGTCACGTTTCTTTCCTTCGCTTTTTCTTCCATAATCTTTAATATGCCGCTTGCACGCCCTGTGTTACGAAACTCTTTTTTTGTGGCTATATTACATATATCTCCTTCGTCCAAAATCCACTGTATAAATCCGTATGCGACTATTTTGCCGCCTGTGTCGTCGACAAAAAAATCATATTGGTCCCCGAGAGCAAAACTGTCAAAAAGTAGCTGCTCGCTCCACGGAACCTCCTGGCACTCGCGCTCCAACAACGCAATGGCCGGTATATCCTGCTTTTGTGCCTCTCTTATCATTTATCGAGTTCTCTTTCCGCCTGCGATTTCATCGCGTACAAAGGTTCGAGACGGTCTCCGCTTATCGGGCGTCCGTTTTGAGCCGCTATCTCCATACACTTGCGCTCGTCGGCCGTAATTCCGCCCATCGCCGCGCCCGAAACTGCGTCGCACACCACTGTATAATCCGGAGACCGGTCAATCAGCTTTTCCAGCTCGCTCTTTTTGAAGGCTGTCGGCGGCATTATCTCCTCATCTCCGTCATATTTGGCGGCATAATATACGTCCGCCCAACCATGCACCACCGCAAGACGTTTGCCGGGTGCGGCATAACTTATAAGCCTATTGTAGTTTATTCCCACCGCCTTCTTGTTGAGGGCGTAGCAAAAAGTCTTTGTCGTAACCAGCCCTATACGTATGCCCGTAAAAGATCCCGGACCCGTAACGCACGCAAAAAAGTCCATGTCGTTTAGTTTTACATTTGCAGCACATAACATTTTATCGATAGCCTGCAAAAGCACCGCGGACGCATGCAAGCCGTTTTCATCACAAAAAAAGGTCTTTTTGCCCGCCGCCGACAGCAAAATTTCCGTCGTCTTTCCGGCGGTATTTATCATCAAATAATTCATACTAAAACTCTATATGCTCTATGTTTTCGTTGGCGCTGCGCCTGTACAGCACAATTTTATTGCCTACGGCGGTGACAGGCTCGGCATTCAGCTGCCGGGCAAGGGCCTCTATTATCTGC